>JBIOIC010000016.1:0-17294 GCA_044449625.1 Gemmatimonadales bacterium
CGCGTCGGTTGACGCTCCGGGGAGACCGACCGCCGGCAGCACCATCAATGTCGCGAGCGCCAGCAACGCGGCGAACAATCCGGCGATCAGCAGCGCACCTCGGCCGCGGAAGGCCCAGATGACCATCAACACCGCGGCCGAACCCAGGATCACTCCGATCACGCCGTCCATATCGGCCTGGAACGGGTTCGGTAGCTCGGCTCCTCCCATCCCGCCGACCGCCCGGAGGGGCGCGAGTGCGGTGCCGAGTCCGGCGAGCGCGATCACGCCGGCCCCGAGGAGGCCGAGGTGAATGCGGGCGTGGTCGCTCAGGGCGAGACCGCCGGGACCGATGCGGATCGCACCGAGCGCGAAGTAGAGGAGAGCGACCCCGGCCAGCGCCACGACGACCAGGGTGCGGAGGAATCCCAGGGCGCCGAGCCAGACGGGAAGCTGGGCGACATACAGGCCGGCATCGTGGTTGAGGATCGGATCGGTCAGCCCGAAATGGACGCCGTGCCAGGCCAACGCGACCGCCGGCGCCCAATGACCGGTACCGGCACCGACGAGTACCCCGAGCAGAAGCGCGAGCGCGATGGCGCTGGTGGTCACCACCGCGGGGGCAATGGCCTCCCGGATCTCGAGATCGCCGAAGCGGCGGGGAAACTGAATCGAACCGATGGCGCGGGCAACCAGGATGAAATGCGCGGCGAACCAGGTGGCGGCGAGGATGACCGCCCCCGCTTCGAGGCCCAGGGCGATCAGCCGTCCGGTGGTGACCAGCGCCATGGCGCCGGGGGCGACCTCGGCCGTCCACCACCGCTCGGCCAGGAAGCCGGCAATCCAATGACCAGCGAAGAGGACTCCGGCCAGCCCCGCAAGTCCCGCGGCGATCCCGCGCGCCGGCCGGCCCACGCTGTCAGCCCCCCACACCCTGCCCGGCGAGCCAATCGAATACTTCGCGCCGATACGATTCGAGCGACGCGGCGTCGGAGGCCTCGAAGCGCAGCACCAGGATCGCCTGGGTATTTGACGCCCGCACCAGCCCCCAACCGCGGGGGAAGGTCATGCGCACGCCGTCGATCGTATTGACCGGATAGCGCGCGGCGAAGTGGGCCGCGGCGCGCTCCACCACGGCGAACTTGCGGTTGTCGGCGCAGTCGACCCGGAGCTCGGGGGTCGTGAAGGTGGCCGGCAGATCGGCCAGGAGTCGGGCGACTCCGGGGGGACCCGCGGCGACGATCTCCAGCAGCCGGGCCGCGGCGAAGAGCGCATCATCGAAGCCGAACCAGTCGCCGCCGAAGAACATATGGCCGCTCATCTCGCCGGCCAGCGGTGCTCCGAGCTCCTTCATCCGGGCCTTGATGAGCGAATGGCCGGTCTTCCACATCTCCGGGCGGGCACCGGCCGCGGTCAATGCCTGAGGCAAGAGTTCGGAGCACTTCACATCGAAGATGACCGGCACGCCGGGCCCAAATCGGCGGACGGCGTCGCGGCCGAGGATGATCAGGATCTGGTCGCCGAAAAGGATGCGACCATCCTCATCAACCGCACCGATCCGATCGGCGTCACCATCGAAGGCGATCCCAAGCTCGGCCCCGGTCCGGCGTACCGCCGCGCGCAGGTCTTCGAGGTTCTCGGGGACCGTCGGGTCCGGATGGTGATTGGGGAAGGTGCCGTCGGAGTCGCAGAAGAGTGGGGTCACCTCGCAACCGAGCGCCTCGAGGGTGGAGACGGCGATCAGGCTCCCGACCCCGTTGCCGCAGTCGACCACGACCGTGACCGGCCGCGCCAGATGGTGGCGGGCGACGATCGCCTCGCGATAGCGCGGCAGGACGCCGGCATCGCTCCGCTCCGTTCCCTTCCCGGTCCGCCACGATTCGACCTGGATCGTTTCCCAGAGAGCGAGGATGCTCTCGCCGTGGATCGCCTCGCCGGCGGCGACCATCTTGAAGCCGTTGAATTCCGGCGGATTGTGGGAGCCGGTGACCTGCAGCCCGCCATCCGTTCCGAGGGCCTCCACGGCGAAGTAGAGCGCGGGAGTCGGCAGCACCCCGACGTCGATCGCACATCCTCCGGCGGCCGCGATCCCGGTGCGCACCGCCCGGGCCAGCACTTCTCCCGAGGGGCGATTATCCCGGCCGACGGCGAGCGTCGGCGCATGACCCACTCGCTCCCACGCCAGCGAGGCGAAGGCGCGGCCGAGCGCCTCCGCAAAGGCGGGGGTCAACTCCCGGTCGACGAGGCCCCGGACGTCATACTGGCGAAACACGGATTTGGGGACGTTCATCGCAGTCCTGCAAAGGTGGTGAACGCGGCGAGGAGGAACGGGGTGGGAACGGGGTCAGGGACGAATGGAGGCCTGGGGCGACAGCGGCGCATTGAGCGAAGAACCGACCCGCTCCGAGACGCTGAGTGATCCGGCCGGCGCGACGCCGATGAGTATCAGCGCGACCACGCTGACCACCAGTACGGTCCCCGCCGCCCACCCGGTGCGCACCGCCGCGTAGGTCCCCGGACGGGGGGCCGGTTTCATGTACATCGCCTGGATCACGGGGAGATAATAGCCGGCGGACATGACGCTGGTGAGCACCAGGACGACGGCGAGCACGCGGTCGCCCACGTCGATCGAGCTCATCAGGATGGCCCATTTCCCGATGAACCCGAAGGTGCCGGGAAAGCCCAGCAGGCTCAGCATGCTGATCGCCAGGCCGAACGCGATCCAGGGGCGCTCGGAGGCGAGGCCGGCGATCCGGTCCAGCGTGACATCGCGCTCCCCTTCCCGGCCGAGGACGGCGAGGAAGCCGAAGCTCGCAATGGTGGTGAGCGTGTACGCGACGAGGTAGAGCCAGAGGGCGCCGAGTCCCGCCGGGGTCCCCGCATGGAGCGCCACCAGGAGGTAGCCGGCGTGGGCCACCGCGCTGTACGCGAGCATCCGCTTGAGAGAGCGCTGCGCCAGGGCGACCACGTTGCCGAAGACCATCGTGAGGATCGCGAGGGTGCTGAGGGCGGGCCGCCAATGCGTGATCGCCATCGGGAAGGCGACCATCAGCACCCGCGCCAGTGCCAGGAATGCCGCGGCCTTCACGGCGGTCGCCATGAAGGTGGTGACCGGGGTCGGGGCGCCGTCGTAGACGTCGGGCGCCCACATGTGGAACGGCACCGCGGCGATCTTGAAGGCGAAACCGATGAGGAGGAGCGCCAGGCCGAGCCCGCCCATCACCGAGAGCCGGCCGCTCCCGATCTGTCCGCCGATGATGGAGAGATTGGTGCTCCCGGTGGCGCCGAAGGTGAGGGCGATTCCATAGAGCAGGAATCCCGAGGCGAAGGCGCCGATCAGGAAGTACTTCAGCGCCGCCTCGGCGGAGAAGGCGCTCTCCCGGTCGTACCCCGCCAGCACATAGACGGCGACCGACATCGTTTCCAGGCCGAGGAAGAAGACGATGAGATCGGCCGCGGCGACCATCGTGAGCATCCCGGTGACCGCGAAGAGCACCAGCGGATAATACTCGGGGGCGAGCATCCCCTCGCGCTCGAGATATTCGATCGACAGCAGCACCGTCGCGATCCCACAGAAAACGATGAGCAGGCCGCCCGCGTACCGCAGCCCATCGAGCGCGACCATCAACGAAAGGCCGCTCGCCTGCGCGTGGCGGGTCGCGAGGCCGGTGAGCGCCGCGGCGGCGAGGACCAATCCGGGGAGGGAGAGCCACCCCGCGAGCCGACTGTCAGCCGCGGTGCGGTGACGCCAACTGACCACCAGCAGTACGATGAGGGCCCACCCCGCCAGGAGGAGCTCAGGCAGGAGGGCGGCCGATACGCCGAGGGGTGTACTCAGGTCAAGTTCCATCAGATCACTCCGCCGGGGCCGGCGCAGGCGCCGTCAAGACCGGGGCCGGGCGCGGGCCCCGCGGCTGAACAAGTTCGAGATATTGCCGGCTCGCCGGTTCCATCCGCCGCAGGATCGGGCCCGGATAGAGGCCGATCCAGAGGATCCCGGCGAGGAGCGGAGCCAGCACCAGCACCTCGCGCACCGAGAGATCCTTGAGGCCGGCATTCTCCGGCTTGTCGAGCGGATTGTAGATGATGCGCTGGATGGCCCAGAGCAGATAGGCGGCCGCGAAGATGATGACGGTCGACGCGATGACGGTCGCGACCGGATGACGGCCGAAGCTCCCCAGGAGGACCAGGAACTCGCCCACGAAGCCGTTGGTCCCCGGCAGTCCGATCGAGGAGAGGGAGACCAGCGTCAGGATGGCGGCGAAGACCGGCATGACCCGCGCGAGCCCGCCGAAGGCGCCGAGGAGACGGGTGTGGCGGCGCTCGTAGAGCATCCCGATCAGGAAGAAGAGCGCGCCGGTGGAGAGCCCGTGGCTCAGCATGATGATCAGCGCCCCCTGCACGCTCTGCACGGTGCAGGCCCAGATGCCGAGCATCACGAAGCCGAGATGGCTCACCGAGGAGTAGGCAACGAGCTTCTTGAAATCGGGCTGGACCATGGCGACCAGCGCGCCGTAGATGATGCCGATCACGGCGAGCGGCACCATGATCGCCGTCACCGCGGGTGACAGGGCCACATCGGGGAAAAACGGCACCGCGAACCGCAGAAACCCGTAGGTCCCCATCTTCAGGAGCACCGCGGCGAGGAGCACGCTGCCGGCGGTCGGCGCTTCGACGTGGGCGTCGGGCAGCCAGGTGTGGAACGGGAAGATCGGGACCTTGATCGCGAACGCGAGCGCGAAAGCCGCGAAGAGCCAGGGCTTGGCCGTTCCGAGCGTCCCGACATGCGCCAGGACGTCATCGTACGCGAAACTGAAGACGCCGGTCTCCCGGGCGCCGTGGAAGACCAGGATCAGGATCGCCACCAGCATGAGGAGCGAGCCGAGGAACGTATAGATGAAGAACTTGAGCGCGGCGTAGAGCCGGCGTTCCCCGCCCCAGACCCCGATCAGGAAGTACATCGGGATCAGCATCAATTCCCAGAACACGTAGAAGACGAACAGGTCAAGACTGATGAAGACGCCGAGGATCCCCGTCGTCATCGCCAGGAGCATCGCGTAGTAGGCCGGTTCGCGCTTGGAGATGTAGTGCCAGCTCGACAGCACGCACAGCGGCATCAGGCAGGTGGTCAGCAGCACCAGGAAGAGCGAGATGCCGTCGATGCCGACGCTGTACCGGATCCCGTACTGATGAATCCACCACCCCTGGCTGGCGAACTGCATCCCGGTGGCCAGCGGGTCAAAGGCCCACCAGAGCCCCAGCGAGAGCACGCACTCGACCGTCGTGAAGACCAGCGCGGTCTGCTTGACCCGGGCGGCGGGGACCAGCAGCACCGCCCCGATGCCCACGACCGGGAGCAGGATGAGGGCGTGGAGGATCCAGTACGAATAATTGATCGAAGCGAGGAATACGGTCATGGGCTCCTACCGCGCCACGGCGTGGAGGACGTAGAGCGCGCCGGCGAGGAAGAGGACGATGTACACACCGACCTGCCCCGTCTGCAGCTGGCTCCCGAGCCACCCGAACGCCCGGGAGGCCTTCCACGATCCATTCACGACCGCGCCGTCGATCACGTTCTGGTCGAGGTCCTTCCACAGGATCCGCTCGGAGAACCAGATCAGGGGCGAGATGATGATCGCGTCGTACAGCTCGTCCACGTAGTACTTGTCGTACAGGAGCTTCGCGATGCCCCGCTCGGGCTCGCTCTCCTCCGGGACAACGATCCGGCTGCCGCGGGCCATCCGCCATCCGAGGGCCAGGCCGATCACCGCGATCACGATCGCGCTGGAGAGGAGCAGGTATTCGGTCGAGCCGTGGACCGGCTCCACTGCGCGGTACCGCGCCGCCGGCCCGACGACCGGCGCGAGCCAGCGGGCCAGCGCCTGGGTGCCGCCGACGATCTCGGGAAGGTTCAGCGCGCCGCCGAGGATGCTGAGCAGCCCCAGCACGAGGAGCGGGCCGGTCATGCTCCAGGGCGCCTCGTGCAGGTGCGCCTGTTCCTTCGTCCCGGTCCGGTTCTCGCCGAAGAAGGTCATCGCCATCAGCCGCGCCATGTAGACCGCGGTGCAGAGCGCGGCGAGCAGTCCCAGCAGCCAGAAGGCGTAGAAGATCGGCTCCTCGGCCCCGCGCGCGAAGGCGGCGGACAGGATCTCGTCCTTGGAGAAGAATCCGGCGAACGGGGGCACCCCGGCAATGGCGAGGGTGGCGATGCCCATCAACGTGGCGGTCCAGGGCAGGTGCTTCGCGAGGCCGCCCATGTTCCGCATATCCTGCGCGTCGGCGTGATTGTGGGTGGCGTGATAGGCGTGGTGCATCGCGTGGATGACGCTGCCGGCCCCGAGGAAGAGGAGCGCCTTGAAGAAGGCGTGGGTGGCCAGGTGGAAGATGCCGGCCACGTAGGCGCCGGTCCCCACGGCGAGGAACATGTAGCCCAGCTGCGAGATCGTGGAGTAGGCCAGGACCTTCTTGATGTCGTTCTGTCGCAGACCGATGGACGCGGCGAAGAGCGCGGTCACGGCGCCGATGCCGGCAAGCACGGCGCTGGAGAACGGGGCCAGGGCAAACAGGATGTTGGTCCGCGCCACCAGGTAGACGCCGGCCGTGACCATCGTGGCGGCGTGGATCAGCGCGGAGACCGGCGTGGGGCCCGCCATCGCGTCGGGCAGCCAGGTGTACAGCGGGATCTGGGCCGACTTCCCGGTGCAGCCGAGGATGAGGCAGAGGGTGATGGCGGTGACGACGGCGCCACCCATGATGAACCGGCTGGGGGCGAGTTCGGCGATCCCGGTGAAATCCAGCGTGCCGAGCGCGTGCCAGGTAATGAACATGGCGATCAGGAAACCGACGTCGCCGACGCGGTTGGCCAGGAAGGCCTTCTTGCCCGCGTCGGCGTTGGCCTTGTCGGTAAACCAGAAGCCGATGAGCAGGTAGGAGCAGAGCCCCACCCCTTCCCACCCGATGAACATGACGGGCATGCTGGCCCCGAGGACCAGCACCAGCATGAAGGCGACGAAGAGGTTCAAGTACGAGAAATACCGGGCGTACCCCGCATCGTCGTGCATGTACCCGATGCTGTACAGATGAATCAGGCTTCCGACTCCGGTGATGATCAGCAGCATCACGGCGGAGAGCTGGTCAATCTGGGTGGCGAAGGCCACCTGCAGCGTTCCGACCGGCAACCACTGCCAGACGGTGGTGACCACGGGGACGACCAGGCCGGTGGAGTGGACCGCGCCCGTGATCGCGAGCGACAGGGCGAAGGCCGCGATCAGGACACCGGCCCCGATGCACGAGACCGCGCGCCTGGCCGTGGGGGCCCAGAACGCGAGCGCGCCGTTGGCCAGGAAGCCGAGGAACGGCAGGAGGATGACCCAGGGGGCCCAGTGGAGGGCGGCGGTGTCCCCCGCCCCCGGTCCGGCGGCCGCTTGAAGCAGTGCGAGCATCAGCCCTGCAGGAGGTTGATGTTCTTGAGGTCGACCGATTCCGAGTGCCGGAAGACGGCGAGGATGATCGCGAGCCCCACGGCGGCTTCCGCGGCGGCGACGGTCATCACGAAGAAGACGATCACCTGGCCATCGAGCCCGTGGAGCTGGCTCAGCGCCACGAAGGCCAGGTTTACCGCATTCAGCATCAGCTCGATGCAGAGGAAGAGCACGATCGCGTTCCGGCGGAGCAGCACTCCGGCCACGCCGATGCAGAAGAGCAGCGCTGAGAGCGCGAGGGCCGGGCCGAGGAGTTCGGGCGCCATCAGAGTCTCCGCTTGGCGAGGACGACGGCGCCCACGATGGCCGCGAGCAGCAGCACCGACGTGAGCTCGAACGGGACCAGCCACTGCTGGAAGAGCGGCGCGGCGACGGCCCCCACCACTCCGTGCTGCGCCGCCTGCTGCAGGCCGGCCGCCCCGGCGGGGAAGATGGCCGCCGGGTTCGCGCCCATCGCCCCGCCCACGAACTCCTCGGCCAGCCGGCCGGGGGAGTAGTCGCCGAGCCGGAGCAGTGTGGCCCCCAGCGCGGAGGCGATCACCACGGCGAGCAGCCACATCGGCCAGGCCCGGAGATCACTCGGCGCGCGGCCCAGGTTCAGCAGCATCACCACGAAGAGAAAGAGCACCAGCACCGCGCCGGCGTAGATCAGGACCTGGATGGCCCCGAGGAACTGGGCCCCCAGCAGGACGAAGATGGCCGCCAGCGCGAACATCGTCGTCACGAGCCAGAGGAGGGCCGCGACCGCGTTCCGCTGCACGATGCACAGGAGTGCCGAGAGCACGGCGACGCCGGCGAAGAAGTAGAACACCAGGTGGGTCATCGGTTCACTCGCCCTTGGGGTCCGTCGGGTCCCAGAGGGTCGAGACCAGGTGCGTCTGCGACGAGAGCCGCTCGAGGTCATACACGAACCGGTCGCGTGAGTACTCCGCGTTCTCGTAGTGCACCCCGACGTGGATTGCTTCCTCGGGGCAGACCTCCTGGCAGTACCCGCAGAAGACGCAGCGGAACTCGTCGATCTCGTAGATCAGCGGGTAGCGGTGTCCGTCCTCGTCCTCCCCCGGCACCAATTTGATGCAGTTGGCCGGGCAGACCTGGGGACAGAGCCCGCACGCCACGCACTTGGAGCGCCCCTGCTCGTCGGTGAGCATCCGGTGGGTCCCGCGCCAGCGGGTGCTGATCCGCCAGTCATCGGTGCTCCGGTGCTCCGGGTACTGCATCGTCACCACCGGCTGGAACATATGCTTGAAGGTGAGCGCCATCCCCTTGAGGGTGGCCCGCACGTAGCTGACCTCGCGTTCCGGACGCGGCAGGACCTTGACTCCGATCGCCATCAGGACCGACCCTCCGCGGCCATCGGGCCGTCGACCAGTTGACCGGGGCCCGCGCTGGAGCCACCGATGATGACGCCGCGATCCAGCAGGAAGATGACGATGCCGCCCGTCAGCACGCTGACGCCCGTCAACGCGCCGGTCAATCCGCGGGCCGAGAGATGGAGGATGTTCCCGCCGAGGTAGATCGAGCCCGCCACCACCATCACGTACGCCAGCGAGATCGGCAACAGCACCTTCCAGCCGAGCGCCATCAGCTGGTCGTAGCGGAAGCGCGGCAGCGTCCAGCGGATCCACATGAAGAAGAAGAGCCAGAACATCAGCTTGGCGAAGAAGAAGCCGCCGGTCGCCAGCACCTGCAGCCATCCGGCCGTCTCGTCCCAGTGGGTAAACGGGATGTCCCACCCGCCGAAGAAGAGGGTCGTCACCATCGCCGAGACGGTCACCATATTGGCGTATTCCGCGATGAAGAACATCGAGAACTTCATCGCCGAGTATTCGGTGTGGTAACCCGCGATCAGCTCCGACTCCGCCTCCGGCATATCGAACGGCAGCCGGTTGGTCTCGGCGAAGCCGGAGATCAGGAAGACGAAAAAGGAGAGGAAGAGCGGGAAGACGTACCAGTTGAGCAGACTCACCTGCTGATCAGCGATGATCTTGGTGAAAGAGACGTTCCCCGAGAGGAGCAGCACCGGCACCAGACTCAGGCCCATCGCGACCTCGTAGGAGATCATCTGGGCGCTGGCACGGAGGCCGCCGAGCAGCGAGTACTTGCTGTTGGAACTCCACCCGGCGAGCGCGATGCCGTAGACACCGAGCGAGCTGACGGCGAGGACGAAGAGGAAGCCGATCGGAAGATCGGCCACGACGCTCGGGATCCCGCCGGTGTAGACGAACTCGCCGAGGAAGCCGAGATGGAAGTGGAACGCCGGGATCGGCGCGGCGAAGGGGATCACCGCCGAGAGCATCAAGGCCGGAATGAAGGAGAGCGCCGGCGCCAGGGTGAAGATCACCGGACTGGCGTTCGCCGGGAGGGTTTCTTCCTTGAGAATGTTCTTCAGCCCGTCGGCGGCGGGCTGCAGGAGCCCCGCCTTCCCCACCCGGTTCGGACCGATCCGGTTCTGCATCCAGGCGGAGACTTTCCGCTCCATCAGGGTGAGCAGCGCCACGCCCACCAGCACCACGGTGAAGACCAGCAGCAGCTTGGCCACCGTGACCAGGAGGAAGCCCTTCATCTCCGGGGTCAGGAGCGCCAGGAGATCGCTCATCGCGCCGCTCCGGCGGTCCGGCCTTCGACCGCGCGGCCGGTGAAGCCAAGGTCGGCATGGCTCATTCCGCCGAAAGCGGGGACCGTTACCGCGAGCGCCGCGAAGGCCTCCTCAGCACTCCCCGGTGCCGCGCGCCCGGTCGCGATCGAGTGCGCTTCCGCCGCCACCCACCAAATCGGCCGTGCCATCCCCGGCGCCGACTTGGCCTGCCAGTAGCGCTGGACCCGGCCGTCGCGATTCACGAAGGTGCCACTCTCCTCCGCGACATTCGTGATCGGGAGGACCGCGCTTACCCAGGGATCGAAGCCCTGATCGATTGTCGCGAACACGATGACACTCTTCGCCTCGGTGACCGCCTTCCGCTCAGCCTCCGAGAGTTCCACGTCGACCACCAGGACGAGGGCGGCCGTGGCGCAGGCCTTGAGCGCCGCTTCCCACGAAGCACCGTAGCCCAGCAGCTTGGCACCCTCACCGTTCGGCGCCCGCTCCTTGCGGAGCGCCAGGTTCGGCACGCCGAGGAGAGGCGCTTCGGTGTCGCCCTGGGGCAGGCGGACGGCGGCCGAGACGGCGCGCCCTCCGAGCAGCGCCTGCACCTGATCCAGCGATTCGTTGGAGGCGCCGCCGGAGGCGAGGATCACGACACTCCCCTCTGCGCCCTTCACCAACTCCGCCACCCGTCGGAGCGACGCTTCCCAGTCCCGCGCCACGAGCTTCTGGCCTTCGCGGATCAGGGGAGCTTCGACCCGGTCGCCCCGATTCATCCAGCGGTAGTCCATCCGGCCAGTGTCGCACATGAAATGCCGGTTGACCTCAAGATTCGGCCGCGGACGGAGCCGGACGACGACATCGTCGCGGGTCTCCACCATGATGTTGCACCCCTGGCTGCAGCCGGTGCAGATGCTCGCGGTCTTGTCGAGATCCCAGGCCCGCGCCTTGTGCAGGAAGTCCTTCGAGAGGAGGGAGCCGACCGGACAGAGATCGACCACGTTCCCCGACCAGGGGTGGGTCAGCTGGTGCGCCGGGTCGATTCCGATGAAGGCGCGGTCGCCGCGCTCCGACACGTTGAGGACCGGTTCCTTGGCCACGTCCTCCATGAAGCGGACACAGCGGGTGCAGAGGATGCAGCGATTGGCGACGTAGAGCACGTCGGGCCCGAAATCCTCGACCGGATTGAAGCGCTTGGCGTACTCCTCGTAGCGCCCGCCGGCGCGCCCTTCCTGGAAGGTGTAGTCCTGCAGCTCGCACTCGCCGGACTGATCGCAGATGGGGCAATCGAGCGGATGGTTGATGAGCAGGAGCTCGAGCACCCCCTCGCGCGCCTTCTTCGCCGTCGCGCTCTGGGTGTGCACCACCTGACCCTCAGTGACAGCGGTGACGCAGGCCGGCAGGAGCTTGGGCGCCTTCTCCACTTCGACGAGGCACATCCGGCAGACGGCGGGGCTCGGCAACGAGGGGTGATAGCAGTAGTGGGGGACGAGGACGCCCGCCCGCTTGGCAGCTTCAATGAGCGTGGTCCCCTTCGGGACGCTCACCGGCTGGCCGTCGATCGTGAGGGAGACGAGCTCCGGGGGCATGGCGCTCATGCGGTGGCGAGGGCCGGCGCGCGCCGGCGGCTCAGGTAGGCGTCGAACTCTCCGCGGAACTTCTGCAGCCCGCTCACGACCGGAGCGGCGCAGGAATCGGAGAGCACGCAGATCGTCTTGCCGGTCATGTTGTCCGCCAGGTCGAGCAGGAGCTGGAGATCGCTCTCCTTCCCCTCCCCCTTGAGGATCCGCTCCAGCACCTTGACCGTCCACGCGGTGCCTTCGCGGCACTGGGTGCACTGGGCGCAGGACTCGTGGGCGTAGAACCGCGCCAGGCGCCAGACCTGATAGGGGATGTCGGTGGTGTCGTCCATCACGATCATCCCGCCGGAGCCGAGCATCGAGCCCGCCGCCACGACGCCCTCATAGTCCATCACGCAGCTCTCGACGTCCTGGGCATTCATGATCGGGACCGATGAGCCGCCGGGGATCACCGCTTTCAAGGTCCGGCCGGGGCGCATCCCACCGCACATGTCGTAGATGAGCTCCTTCATCGAGGTGCCCATCGTGATCTCGTAGTTGCCGGGGCGCAGCACGTGACCGCAGACCGAGATCAGCTTGGTACCGGTGCTCTTGGGATTCCCCTTGCAGAGCCCCTTGTACCAGGCGGCCCCGCGCACCAGAATCGGCGCCGCGGCGGCGAGGGTCTCGACGTTGTTGATCGTCGTCGGCATCGCGAAGAGCCCCGCGGCCGCGGGGAACGGGGGCTTGATCCGCGGGTTGCCCCGCTTCCCCTCGATCGAGTTCATCAGGGCGGTTTCTTCGCCGCAGATGTAGGCGCCGGCGCCCCGGTGCAGGATGACGTGGATCTTCCGCCCGCTCCCGAAGGCGCTGTCGCCGAGGGCGCCGTTGGCGTAGGCGTCCTTCACCGCGTCGGTCATCACCTTCCACGGCTCGGTAAACTCGCCGCGGATGTAGATGTAGCAGGTCTCCGCCCCGATGGCGTGGCAGCCGATGGCGCACCCTTCGATGAGCGCGTGCGGCGTCCAGCGCATGATCTCGCGGTCCTTGAAGGTGCCCGGCTCCGATTCGTCGGCGTTGCAGACCAGGTAATGCGGCTTGCCGTCGTTCTTCGGCATGAACGACCACTTGAGCCCGGTGGGAAAGCCAGCGCCGCCGCGGCCGCGGAGTCCCGAGGCCTTGAGCTCCTCGATCACCGCCTCGGGCGTCATCGCCAGCGCCTTCTTCAATCCATCGTAGCCGCCGCGTTCCACCCACCCTTTGAAGGTGCGGGCGCCGGCGTCGCCGAAGTACTTCGAGAGGACGACGGTCTCCTTGGCGTGGCTCGGATGCGGGAAGCCCATTACTGGTACCTCTGCAGCAGGCCGGGGACGCGCTCCGGGGTGACGCTCTCGATGAAGTCGTCATTCACCAGGAGCGGTGTCGGGAAACCGCAGGCGCCGAGACACTCGACTTCGATCACGGTGAAGCGTCCGTCGGGACTGGTGGCGCCGAGTTCTCCGCAGCCGCTCTCCTTGAGCAGCGCCTTCAGCGTGTCCTCCGCGCCGCAGAGCCCGCAGGGGCTCGTGGTGCAGACCTGGATGAAGTGGCGTCCGACCGGATGGGTGTGGTACATCGTGTAGAAGGTGACGACCCCCTTCACGTAGGCGGGCGTCAATCCCAGCACCTCCGCCACCTCGGCGATGGCGCTCTCGCTGATCCAGCCGCGCGCTTCCTGCACCATCCAGAGCGCGGGCAGAAGCGTCGCTTGGCGGGTGGGATACTTGGTGAAGAGCTCCTCGAGCTGCTTCCGCGTCCCGCCGGTGAAGACGGGCGCATACGTCTCGGTGCCGTGGGTGGCGCTCACCGGTCGATCTCCCCCATGACGATGTCCACGCTCGCGTTGATGGCGATGACGTCGGAGAGCAGCACTCCTTCGCACATCTTGGGAAGCGCCGCCAAGTTGATGAAGGACGGGGGACGGATGCGCCACCGCACCGGTTTGGCGGTCCCGTCGGAGACGAAGTAGTAGCCGAGTTCCCCCTTGGGGTTCTCGACCGACAGATAGGCCTCGCCGGCCGGGGCCTTGACCCCTTCCATCACCGTCTTGAAGTGATGGATCATCGATTCCATGTCGCTCATCGCCTTCGACTTGGGCGGCAGGATCACGCGCGGGTCGTCCACATTGATCGGCGCCCCGCGGAGCCGGCCCAGCCGCTCCAGGCCCTGCTCCAGGATGCGCACCGACTGCGACATCTCTTCCAGGCGGACGCGGTAGCGATCGTAGATGTCGCCGTGCTCTCCCACCGGAATATCGAAGTCATACCCCTCATAGCCGAGGTAGGGCCGGTCTTTCCGCACGTCGAAGGGAACCCCGCTCGCCCGGAGCATCGGCCCCGACAGCGAATAGTTGATCGCCTCATCCGCGGTCATGGCCCCGATGCCCTGGGTGCGTCCGATCCAGATCGCGTTCCGGGTGAACATCGTGTCCACTTCGCGGAGCGTGACGGGGAAGGTCCGGCAGAACTCGGCGAGGCCCGCTTCCCACCCATCGGGAATGTCGGCCATCATCCCGCCCACCCGCGTGAGCGAAGTGGTGAGCCGGGCGCCGGTCCACGCTTCCTGCAGGTCGTAGATCCGCTCCCGCTGCTGGAACGACCAGAGGAACGGCGTGAAGGCGCCGAGGTCGATCCCGGTAGTGCCGAGCCAGACGAGGTGGCTGATGATGCGGCTCATCTCGCAGGCGATGACCCTGAGCACCTGACAGCGTTCGGTGATCGCGACGCCGATCAGTTTCTCGGCCGCGAGCGCCAGGCAGACGTTGTTGGCCATCGGCGAGAGGTAGTCGGTCCGGTCGGTCAGCGGCACGATCTGATTGTAGTGCCGGTATTCCCCCAGCTTCTCGAAGCCCGAATGCAGGTAGCCGATGTGGGGAATGACCCGGATGACCCGCTCGCCGTCGAGCTCGACCACCAGGCGCAGCACGCCGTGGGTGGCGGGGTGCTGGGGGCCGATGTTGACCAGCATGTGCTCGCCGTGCATCTCGTCATCGGCCCCGAAGCCGGCGCCGAGCGGCGTGTGGCGGACGGCCCCGGTCGCGTCGAGGCCCGGAGTGGAGAGCGCGTATTCGAGCGTGCGCGGCGCCATCAGACCTTCCCCCGCTCGCCTTTGGCGAGGCGGTCGCGGACGTCGGCCGGGAGCTCGTGGTAGGCCTCGGAGATCGAGAGCTCCTCCATCGAGTAGTGCGCCTCCGGATTGGCGGCCAGCGCCTGGCGGGTCTGCTCCGCCCGGCTGTAGTGGCCCCGGAGCGGGAAGTCCTTCCGCAACGGATGCCCTTCGTGGTAGGTCTCCCACATCAGGATGCGCCGGAGATCGGGGTGACCCTCGAAGGTGATGCCGAACATGTCGAACACCTCGCGCTCCAGCCAATCGGCGCCGCGCCAGAGATCGACCACCGAGGCAACGGTGAGCGGCGCCTGCTTGTCGAGGGCGACCTTGAGGCGCAGATCGGTGTTGTTCTTCAGGGACCGGAGCTGCCAGACAACCTCGAGCGGCAGCTCGGCGTCGCGATATTCGACCGCGGTGATGTCCACCAGGTAATCGTAGGCCTGGGCCGGATCGGCCTTGAGCCACCCGAGCGCCTCACGGGCCCGTTCCGGCGCGAGCCAGACAACGGTGTCCCCGCAGATCACCGCGTGGCGCGCGACCGCGGCGGCCCCGAAGCGGCCCTGCAACGCGGAGACGCTCGGATGCACGCCGGTCACGCGGAGCGGGTCTGGTGCACGGAGTTGCCGAAGGGCTCGGAGAGTTCATCCAGCCGCTCAGGCCCGACGAAGAGACCATCGGGCCCGACCAGTTGCTCGGCGCGAAGCCCGTGATCGAAGATCGTTTCGCCGGCGATCTTCTTCTGCAGCAGGGTGATCCCGTAGATCAGCCCTTCGGGACGCGGCGGGCAGCCGGGAACGTAGACGTCCACCGGGATGATCGTGTCGATCCCCTGCACCATCGCATAGGTGTCGAAGATGCCCCCCGACGAGGCGCAGGCCCCCATCGAGATGGCCCACTTCGGCTGCGGCATCTGGTCCCAGATCTTCCGGATGACCGGCGCCAGCTTGAAGGGGAGCCGGCCGGCGCAGATCAGCACGTCGGCCTGGCGGGGTGAGAAGCTCTGCCGCTCCATCCCGAACCGGGCGATGTCGAATCGCGATGCGGCGGTCGCCATGTACTCGATGGCGCAGCAGGCGGTGCCGAAGGGCATTGGCCAAAGCGAGTTCCGGCGGGCCCAGTTGACCAGGAAGTCGAGCCGGGTGGTCACCCAGTTGGGGGAGATCTCCGACATCGTCGTGGTCCCGGCGGGGACCTCGGGCAGGGTCAGTCCCATTCGAGCGCCCCCCGCTTCCATACATAGATGAAGCCCACCACGAGGATGAGCATGAAGACGAGCATTTCGATCAGCAGCAGGCCCCGCAGCGCGGTGAGCTGGGCAAACGCCACCCCCCACGGGATCATGAACACCGCCTCGATGTCGAAGACGATGAACAGGATGGTGACCAGGTAGAACTTGACGGAGAAGCGCTCCCGCGCGTCACCCAGCACCGGCATTCCGGATTCGTAGGCCGCCGACTTGACCGCGGTGGGCCGGTACATCCGGAGGAGCACGTCGGCCCCGCGCGACACGCCGAGCATCAGGACCGCGTTGGCGATCACGAAGGCGATGACCAGCAGGATCGGCAGGTAGGACTGAAGCATGGGGCTCGGCGTTTCGTGAAACATTTCACTTACGGAGAAGGGGAACCTAATTCGCGCCGGAGGCGAGTTCAACCCGCGCGGCTCCCGGGGAAACCATTCCCGGGCGGAAGATTTCCGACTGTCCCGCCGGGGATTACCCCGCCCGGGACGGCCGCCGCTATATTCCGGCCCGCGCGACCACCCGGAGCGACCTTCACCCTTCAGCACCGATGCCCATGTCCATCAAGTCCGACCGCTGGATCCGCCGCCAGGCTCGCGAGCACGGGATGATCGAACCCTTCGTCGACGGGCAGGTACGGGAGACCGACACCAGCGGCCAGAAGGCGATCTCCTACGGTGTTTCCTCCTACGGCTACGACATGCGGGTGGCGCCGGAGTTCAAGATCTTCAGCAACGCCCTCTCGGCGATCGTCGACCCCAAGGCGTTCGATCCGAAGTGCTTCGTGGAATACCGGGGCGATGTCTGCGTCGTCCCGCCCAACAGTTTTGCCCTGGCCCGTTCGGTCGAGTACTTCCGCATTCCGCGCAATGTGCTCACCATCTGCGTCGGGAAGTCCACCTACGCCCGCTGCGGCATCATCACCAACGTGACGCCGTTTGAGCCGGAGTGGGAGGGACACGTGACGCTGGAGATCTCCAACACCACGCCGCTCCCCGCCAAGATCTACGCCAATGAGGGGATCTGCCAGGTCCTCTTCTTCGAAGCCGACGACGACGACATCTGCGAGACCAGCTATCGCGACAAGGCCGGCAAGTACCAGGGCCAGCTCGGCGTGACACTTCCACGGCTTTAGTGCCGTAAGCGGTGAGCAGTCAGCGGTAAGCGGGGACTCCTTCAGCAGGGGCAACCCGCTCACCTCTGACCCCTCACCGCTCACCGATCCACCTTTTTACGAGACAAACGCCAATGCGTAGACTTGCGCTCTCTTTCTTGCTCATCGCCGCGGCGCCCATCGGGCTGGC
>JBIOIC010000017.1:0-16696 GCA_044449625.1 Gemmatimonadales bacterium
AGACGAACGGCACCGTGCGCGACGCGCGAGGATTGACCTCCAGCACGTAGACCACGCCGTTCTTGATGGCGTACTGGACGTTCAGGAGCCCGACCACGCCGAGCTTCAAGGCGAAGGCCCGGGTATGGCGCCGCATCTCCTCGACCTGCTCCTCGGTGAGGAGATAGGGGGGGAGGACGCAGGCGGAGTCGCCGGAGTGGACCCCGGCGTCCTCGATATGCTGCATCACCCCGCCGATCACGCAGCGCTTCCCGTCGGCGATGGCATCGACATCGGCCTCGAAGGCATCCTCCAGGAAGCGGTCGATCAGCACCGGATGCCCCGGGGCCACCAGGGCCGCGATGGTGAAGAAGCGCCGCAGCGACTCATCGTCATAGACGATCTCCATCGCTCGGCCCCCCAGGACGTACGACGGCCGGACCAGCACCGGATAGCCGACCCGCGCCGCCACCGCCACCGCTTCGGCCACCGAGGTGGCCGTCCCCGACGGAGGCTGCGCCACGCCGAGCTCGCGGGCCAGCGCTTCGAAGCGGCCCCGATCCTCGGCCGCGTCGATGGCATCGGGGGAGGTCCCGAGTATCCGGACCCCCGCCGCCTCAAGGCCGCGGGCCAGCCGGAGCGGCGTCTGGCCGCCGAGCTGGACCACGACCCCCATCGGCTTCTCCCGGTGCACGATCTCGAGCACATCCTCCAACGTGAGGGGCTCGAAGTAGAGGGTGTCGGAGATATCGTAGTCGGTGGAGACGGTCTCCGGATTCGAGTTGACCATCACGGTGCGGAAGCCGAGCTCCCGGAAGGCGATCGCGGCCCGCACGCAGCAGTAGTCGAACTCGACCCCCTGCCCGATCCGATTGGGACCGCTGCCGAGGATGATGACGGTCCGGGCGCCGGCCGGGGGCTCGAATTCGTTCTCATCGTCGTAGCACGAATACAGATAGGGTGTCGCCGAGGGAAATTCACCGGCGCAGGTGTCGACGGTCTTGTAGACCGGCCGCACGCTGAGCCGGTGCCGGGCGGCACGAAGATCGCCCTCGGAGACGCCGCGCAGATCGGCGAGCTGCCGGTCGGAGAAGCCGAGCCGCTTCATTTCCCGGAGGAGCGCGCGGTCGGCCTCATCCCCCGCCGGGCGGGCCTCGCTCCACCGCCGCTCGGCCTCCAGCAGGTCCTGCATCTGGTGGAGGAACCAGGGGTCGATGCCGCTGCACTCCGCGATCTCGACGACCGTGAGGCCAAGCTGGAAGGCCCGCTTGATCTGGAAGATTCGCTCCGGCGTCGGTGTGCGGAGGGCGGCGCGCACCGTCTCGCGCTCGCCGTCCTGCAGCCGATCGTCCGCCACCGTTGCGGTCACCCAGCCGCTCCGCCCGATCTCCAGGCCGCGGAGCCCCTTTTGCAGCGCCTCCTTGAAGGTCCGCCCGATCGCCATCACCTCGCCCACCGACTTCATCTGGGTGGTCAGGCGCGGATCGGCGGCGGGGAACTTCTCGAAGGCGAAGCGCGGGATCTTGACGACGACATAATCAAGCACCGGCTCGAAGGAAGCCGGGGTGGTCTTGGTGATGTCGTTGGGAAGCTCATCGAGGCGATACCCCACGGCGAGCTTGGTGCCGATCCGCGCGATCGGGAAGCCGGTCGCCTTGGAGGCGAGCGCCGAGGAGCGGGAGACCCGGGGGTTCATCTCGATGACGAGCTGTTCGCCGGTGTGCGGGTCGACGGCGAACTGGATGTTGCAGCCGCCGGCCGCGACGCCGATCTCCCGGATGATGGCGATGGCGCTGTCGCGCATCCGCTGGTATTCCCGGTCGGTCAGCGTCATGATCGGCGCCACTGTGATGGAATCACCGGTGTGGACCCCCATCGGGTCCACGTTCTCGATGGTGCAGACGATGACGACGTTGTCGGCGCTGTCCCGCATCACCTCCAGCTCGAACTCCTTCCACCCGATGATGCTCCGCTCGACCAGCACCGACCCCACCGGCGAGAGGTCGAGCCCGCGCCGGATCAGCGTCTCGAACTCCTCCCGGTTGTATGCGATCCCGCCGCCGGTCCCGCCGAGCGTGAACGACGGCCGGATAATGCCGGGATAGCCGGTCTCCTTGACCAATTCGAGCGCGTCGTCGAGGCTGGTAACGGTGCGTCCCTGCGGCGTGGCGAGCCCGAGCCGCCCCATCGCCCGGGAAAACTGCTCCCGGTCCTCGGCCAGCCCGATGGCGCGCGCGTCGGCGCCGATCAGCTCGACGCCGAACTTCGCCAGCGTGCCGTCCTCGTGGAGCTTCATCGCCACGTTGAGCGCGGTCTGCCCCCCCATCGTAGGGAGGAGCGCGTCGGGGCGCTCCCGCTCGATGACCTTGGCCACCCATTCGGGGGTCACCGGCTCGATGTAGGTCCGGTCGGCGATCTCGGGATCGGTCATGATCGTGGCCGGATTCGAGTTCACCAGCACCACCCGGTACCCCTCTTCCTTGAGGGCGCGGGCCGCCTGGGTGCCGGAATAGTCGAACTCCGCCCCCTGCCCGATGATGATGGGGCCGGAGCCGATGAGCAGGATCGTCTTGAGGTCAGTCCGTTTGGGCATCCACCAGGTCCTGGAGGGTCTCATCGAGGGTGCGCCGCGCGCGCCAGCCGGTCGCGGCAAAGATCTTGGCGGGGGAGCCCACCAGGTGCGGGATGTCGGCGGGCCGATGCAGCATCGGATCGGGCTCGGCGGTCACCTTGGCACCGATGAGGCGTGCCAAACGGGTGAAGACCTCCGCCACGCTGACACCTTCCCCCCGGGCGACATTATAGATCTCGCCCGCGGCGCCCCGCTCCAGCAGGGCCAGGTACGCATCGACCACATCGCGTACGTCCATCAGTTCCCGGATCGGCTCGAGATTTCCCGTGGGCACGGCGGTGGCGCCGCTTGCGCGGGCGGCCCTGATCCGCGCCGCGAAGGCCGGTGCCATGAACGTGGTGGTCTGACCGGGGCCGGTATGGGGGAATGGCCGCGCCACGAGGATCCGCAGCGGCGTGCGCCGTCCCAGATCCCCCGCGGCGAGTTCGGCGCCCGCCTTGCTGGCGGCATAGGCCGAGCGCGGGAGCAACGGATCGGTCTCCCGCCGGAGCCGACGCTTCCCCGCCCCATAGACCTCGCTGGTCGAGACGACGAGCACCAGCAGGGCATGTTCCTGTTGCGCCAGATGGTGCAGCAGTTGCGCAGTCCCGGCCGCGTTGACCCGCCACGCCAGACCAGGATCGCGCGCACCGACCGCCGCCGACGCCAGCCCGGCCAGATGCACCACCCGCTCGACCGGCTCCCCTCCCACGCGGGAGATGCTGGCCTCGTCGGTCAGGTCGAGCGGAACCCAGCGGACCGCATCCCGTTCGGCGGCGGTCAGGGTACCCGTCACCGGCGCCGCGGCATAGTGCGTCCCCGTCACCTCGTGTCCGGCGGTGAGCAGGGCGCGGCACAGCCACTGGCCGACGAAGCCATCCGCTCCGGTGACCAGCGTGTTCACTTCCGGCCCAGCCGCGCCAGGTCGGCGTCCACCATCATCGTGATGAGATCGCGGAAGCTGGTCTTCGGGACCCACCCGAGGCCGCGCTTGGCCGCCGAGGGATCGGCCAGCAGCGTCTCGACCTCCGCGGGCCGCATGAACTTGGGGTCCTGGACCACGAACTTCTTCCAGTCGAGCGCCACCCGCTCGAAGGCAATCTCGACCAGATCGCGCACGGAATGCTGCTCCCCGGTGCCGATGACAAAGTCGAGCGGTTCCTTCTGCTGCAGCATCCGCCACATCGCGTCGACGTAGTCGCCGGCATAGCCCCAATCGCGGCGGGCATCGAGATTGCCGAGCCGGAGCTCCTTCGCGAGCCCGAGTTTGATGCGCGCGGCGGCATCAGTCACCTTCCGCGTGACGAACTCCATCCCCCGCCGGGGGGACTCGTGATTGAAGAGAATCCCGCTCACGGCAAAGAGCCCGTAGGACTCGCGATAATTGACGGTGATCCAGTGCCCGTACACCTTGGCCACGCCATAGGGCGAGCGCGGGTAGAACGGGGTGGTTTCCCGCTGCGGGGTCTCCAGTACCCGGCCGAACATCTCCGAGGAGCTGGCCTGGTAGAAGCGCGCCTTCGGGTGGGCCAGGCGGACCGCCTCGAGGATGCGGGTCACACCGAGGGCAGTGAACTCCCCGGTGAGCACCGGCTGATTCCACGATGTCGGCACGTACGACTGGGCTGCGAGGTTGTAGACCTCATCCGGCCGGTGCTCCTGCATCACCTGGGTCAGCGAATGCTGATCGAGGAGGTCGGCTGGCACGATGGTCAGCCGGTCGAGCAGGTGGCCGATCCGCTCGTAACTGTCGTGACTGGAGCGCCGGACGACGCCGATCACCTCGTACCCCTTGTCGAGGAGGAACTCGGCGAGGTAGGAGCCGTCCTGCCCGGTGATCCCGGTGATCAGGGCTTTAGGCATGCGCCCTCCCCGTCGGCAATTGTGCCCGTGGGTGGAAGAGGTTATTTTGCAAGGCTTTGACGGACATGTGGTCAGTCACCATTTGAGGGATCCGACGATGGCGCGGGTATGCTCAGTGTGCGGCAAAGGGCCGACGACCGGCAATAACGTCAGCCATGCCAACAACAAGACGAAGCGGCGCTGGTATCCGAACCTGCAGACTGTCCGGGTCCCGCTGGCCGGCGGTGTCCGCCGGGTCCAGGTCTGCACCCAGTGCCTCAAGGGCAACAAGGTGAAGAAAGCCGTTTGAGGGGCCGGGGGCCAGATGGCCCGCGGCGCCTCGACCCGGCGCCGGGCTGAAAAAAAGGGGACCCTGGGGTCCCCTTCTTTCATTTCCGGCACCGGGAGAGTCGAGCAACGCGCTCAGCCCTCGACCAGTTCAATGCGGGCCGTATCGGCGCCATCACCCTTGCGGTGCCCGAGCTTCAGGATCCGGGTGTAGCCCCCGGGCCGGGCGGCGAACTTGGGCCCGATCTCGCTGAAGAGCCGCTGGAGCACGGCCGGATCCTTGAGCTTCCGGGCCGCCTGCCGCCGCGCGTGCAAGTCGCCACGGCGCGCCAGGGTGATGAGCCGCTCGGCGAAGGGCCGGAGCTCCTTGGCCTTGGCCTCGGTCGTGACGATCTTGCCGTGCTCGAAGAGCGAGGTCGCCATGTTGTTCAGCAACGCCCGGCGGTGCGAGCTGGTGCGCGAGAGCTGGCGTCCCTTGGCGTTGTGACGCATCAGGCGTCCTCGTCGGTGTCCGCCACGGCGGCGCGGGCGACGGGCGTCACGCCAGGGTTGGTGACCAGGAAGGCGCCATCAGCCTCTTCAAAACTCATCCCGAAGTTCAGCCCCTGGGACCGGAGCAGCTCGGCGATCTCACCGAGGGCCTTTTCACCGACATTCTTGACCTTGAGGAGTTCATCCTCCGAGTAGGTCACCAAGTCGCCGAGGTTCCGGATGCTGGAGTTCTTGAGCGAATTGAGCGACCGGACCGACAGACCGAAGTCGTCAATGGGCCGCGCCAGCCGATCGCGCAGCTGGGCATCGGCGCCGGCCGCGGCCAGACGCTCACGGCCCTGCGGCACCTTGCCGAACTCGACGAAGTGGCGGAAGTGCTCCTGGGCGAGGGCGGCGGCGTAGGCCACCGCGTCCTCGGGCGAGAGCGTCCCGTTGGTCTCGACCTGGACAGTCAGGCGGTCGTAGTCGGTCCGCTGGCCGACGCGGGTCTCGGCCACGGTGAAGTTGGCGCGCCGGACCGGATTGTAGATCGCGTCGATGCGAACCACGTCCACCGGGAGCGAGCGGTCAGCCGGGTGCAGCTCCGACTCCACATACCCGCGGCCCTTGTTCACGTAGAGCTCGGCGCCGATGTCGCGATCGTCCTGCAGGGTAAAGAGCAGGTGGTCGGGATTGACCACACGGACCGCGCCGTTCGGCGCGATGTCGCGGGCGTAGACCGGACCCTTGCCGTCGCGCTTGATCTTGAGGACGGCCTCGTCGACGTCGTCGGAGAGGACGAGCACCAGGCTCTTCAGCCGCTGGACGATCTGGTGGACGTCCTCCAGCACGCCGGGGATCGTCTGGTGTTCGTGGACGACGCCGTCGAGCCGGAAGGCCCACACCGCGCTCCCCCGCAGGGAGGAGAGCAGGAGCCGCCGGAGCGAATTGCCGAGGGTATAGCCGAAGCCGCGTTCGAGCGGCTGCAGGCGGAACTCGGCCACGTTGGGGTTGTCGTCCCGCTTCGTCATCTCGACGAAGTGGGGGCGGACCAGCCCGGTCAGGTCAATGCTCATGGTCACTTCGAGTACAGCTCAACGATGAGCTGTTCCTGTGCGTTGATCGGGATCGCCTCGCGCGCGGGCCGCTCGAGGATCCGTCCGGACGCCTTGCCGGCGTCAACTGAGACCCAGCTGAGCGCCTGTCCGCGGGAGGCCCGTTCCAGCGAGGCCTGCACCACGACGAGCTCACGGCTGGCGGGGGCCACGCGGATTTCCTGGCCCACCTGCACATGGTACGACGGGATGTCCAGCCGGCGGCCGTTCACTTCGACGTGGCCGTGGCGCACCAACTGACGCGCGGCGCGGCGGCTCGGAGCGAAGCCCATCCGGTAGACGATGTTGTCCAGCCGGGTCTCGAGCGCAATCAGAAGGTTGGTGCCTTTGACGCCCGGCAGCCGGGTCACGTCGAGGAACACGTTCCGGAACTGACGCTCCGAGAGGCCATACTGACGCTTCACCTTCTGCTTTTCCCGCAACTGCTTGGCGTACTCGGAAGCCTTGCGCGGACGCCCCGTGCCCTGGCCGTGCTGGCCGGGGGGATAGGGACGGCGCTCGACCGCGCACTTCTCGGTGAGGCAGCGCGCACCCTTGAGGAAGAGCTTGGTACCCTCGCGGCGGCAAAGCCGGCAGGCCGGACCCGTATACCGTGACATGGCTCAGACCCGCCGCTTCTTGGGGGGACGGCAGCCGTTGTGCGGAATCGGCGTGACGTCGCGGATGGAGGCGACCTTGAGCCCGACGGAAGCCAGGGCCTGGATGGCGGACTCGCGCCCGCTCCCCGGTCCCTGCACCCGGACGTGTACCCGGCGCAGCCCCATGTTCATCGCCTCGCGGCCGCAGTTCTCGGCGGCGACGGTGGCGGCGAACGGCGTCGACTTCTTCGAACCCTTGAAGCCCGCCTTCCCGGCGGTACCCCACGCCAGGGTGTTGCCCTTTAGGTCGGTGATCGTAATGAGCACGTTATTGAAGGTGGCCGAGATGTGGGCAACGCCCTCGGACTCGACGACCTTCTTGACGCGCTTGGCGGCCGGCGCCTTGGCCGGCGCCGCCGGAGCGGACGCGGGAGTGGAAACGGGTGCGGTCATTTACTTCTTCGTCGCCTTCTTCTTGCCCGCGATGGCCACTCGGCGGCCCTTCTTCGTGCGGGCGTTGGTGTGCGTGCGCTGGCCGCGGACCGGAAGCCCGCGGCGATGACGCGTGCCGCGATAACTGCCGATATCCATCAGCCGCTTGATATTCATGGACACTTCGGTCCGCAGCGAGCCTTCGACCTTGACCGACCGCTCGATCACCTGACGCAAGCGCGCCACCTCGGTATCCGAAAGATCACGGACCCGGGTATCAGGGCTCACACCGGTCTCGGAGAGCAGCCGGTGGCTGGTCGGCCGGCCGATGCCGAAGATGTACGTGAGCGCCACTTCGATGCGCTTGTCCCGCGGCAGGTCCACCCCAGCGATACGCGCCATGGCTCAGCCCTGCCGCTGCTTGTGCTTGGGATTGCGCTTGCAGATGATGCGCACCACGCCCTGCCGCTTGACCACCTTGCAATGCTCGCAGATGGGCTTGACGCTCGAACGAACCTTCACGAAAACCTCTCCAAGACCGGGTTTATCAAGAGCTTGGCAATATATCGGGGGACCCGCCACGGACGCAAGTCAGGTACCCGGTGCCACTCGGAGCTCGACCAGCCGCCAGGTGCGCGTGGCCGGAGAGCGGCGATATCCGAGCAGAACAGTCTCGGTCCGCTCCTCCTGTGTGCCCTCCAAGCGGTAGCGCCGGAGGAGTTCGACAAACCCTCGATTGGGACCGACCTCCCGCGCGCCTTCCACCGCCACCCCGAGCTCGATCGTCCCCCGGACATAGCTCCGGAGCAGGGCCACCGCCTGGGCCTGGCCGATTGCCGCCGAGGGGTCCAGCCCCGGCAGACGCAGCTGCAACCGGGTGACCCCCGACACCAGGGCTGGAAAGTCTCCCGCGACCCAGGCTGAGCGCGCCTGTTCCCCCGTGGCCAGCAACTCGGCGCCCGGCGCCTGGCCGGCCAAGGCCGCGGTAAGGGTGACCCCAAGGAGACCGATCAGGCCGCACCGAAGGGATCTCACGATGCCGCCTCACTCATCTCCCTGAATGCGACGGCTGGATCCTTGGCCTGGAGCAAGGGACGGCCGATCACGAGATGGGTCGCTCCGGCCGCGGCGGCCTGCGCCGGCGTCGCGATCCGGACCTGATCTCCGGTGGAATCCTCGGGCCGCCGGATCCCCGGCACCACAATCCATCCGGCGGGACCGATCAGACGCCGCACGACGGCGACTTCGTGAGGGGAGCAGACCACGCCGCGAAGTCCCGCGAGGCGGGCCGTGCCGGTGAGACGCTCGACCTCCGCCTCGGGATCGACGTGGCCACGCCCCACCGCCTCACCATAGGCGGCGCCATCGAGCGAGGTGAGCATGGTGACCCCGACGACACCAAGATCCGGACCCGCGGCACGGGCGGCGGCCTCGAGCATGGTGCGGCCCCCCAGCGTATGCACGGTGACCATGCGCACGCCGAGCGATCGGGCGCTCTCGACGGCGCCGGAGACGGTGCTGGGGATGTCGTGCCACTTGAGATCGAGGAAAACGGAGAGCCCACGCTCGGCCAGCTCCCGCGCGAAACTGGTGCCCTCCCGCGTCACCAGCACCGACCCCAGCTTGACCCACCGAAGGCCGGGCACACGATCGAGCCAGTGGAGCGCCGCGTCGCGGGAGTCGACATCGAGCGCCGCGATGATCTCAACCATCGTCCCGCTCCAGCTCGCGGGCCACCCGTTCGGGGAGCCGCGGGTCGGCGAGCCCCGCCGTGCCGATCGCGATGAGCGAGGCCCCGGCACGGAGATACTGGCGCGCATCGGCCGCGCTCCGGATGCCGCCGACCCCGATAATCGGGAACCCGGGAAGCCGCTCCGCAACCAGCCGGGTGGCCAGCACCCCGATGGGAAGGAGCGGAGGACCGCTCACACCGCCCCGGCCCTGCCCCAACCGCGCCTGCCCGGCGGGGTCGGCGAGCGTACCGGGGATGGTGTTGATCAACGTGACGCCCGATGCCCCGGCGTCCTTCGCGACCTCCGCCATCGCCGGGATATCGGCCAGCACGGGGGAGAGCTTGGCGAGGAGCGGCAGTGAGGTCTCGCGGCGGCAGCGAGTGATAATTTCCGCCACTGCGGCCGGATCGGCGCCGAACTCGATCCCGCCCGCCGAGGTATTGGGACAGGAGAGGTTCAGTTCAAAGGCGGTGAGACCCTCGACCGCTGCCAGCCCCGCCACCACCCGGGCGTACTCGTCCAGGGAAAAACCGACCACGTTCACCAACACGGCGAGTTCGGGAAAATGCTCACGCAACCAGGGCAGCTCCCGGGTGCGTACGGCGGCGAGCCCCGGGTTGGCGAGGCCGACCGAGTTGAGCATCCCCCCGGCGAACTCCGCGACCCGCGGGGCCGGATTTCCGTGGCGCGGCTCGAGCGATACGGCTTTGGTCACGATGCCGCCCAACCGCGCCAGATCGGCGACGCCATCGAGCTCCCGTCCGTACCCCGCCGTGCCCGCCGCCAGGAGCACCGGATTCTGAAACGAGTGCCCGAAGAGGTTTGGCGGCGGCGTCACAGCGTATCCCTGGCCGGCCGGCGTCCACCGCGCGGCGGCAGCTTCACCGCCGAAATGCGGGCCACGGAGAAGGCGAGCAACGAGTCTTCCAGTATCCGATACTGGGGGGACGCCACGCCGCGCAGGGCCAGCGTATAGGGACTGGCGGGATACCGGGTGGCCAGGACACCGGCGATGGAGTCCGCGGCCGCGGGGTCGAGCGCCGCGAGACCGAGCAGTGCCTTGGGCGTGTAGGGTGACGCGGGCACTTCCACCGCCAAGCGCCGGAAGAGATGGGCGGCCAGCTTCGGCGCCTGGATGGAATCCCGGGCAAACTCCGCCGCCGCGAAGGTCCTGAGATCCCCCGCGGGCGCGGCGGGTGCCAGCGAATCCAGGGCTCCCACAAGCCGGCGCAAGGGGTCGATCCGAAGTGTCACCGCGTAAGTCTGGCCGGGATTCACCACCAGGTAACGCTCCAGCACGGCCGCCGCCGAGTCGAGATCGGCGGCATCGGTGGCACGGGCAATCCAGACGTCGGCGAACACATACGTGCCGATCCGCGCGGACTCGCTTCCGGGGGGCGCGATCTTCACCCCTTCGGCCATGCGCGCGAGGCCTCGGGTGGAGTCGCGGATCAGCCAGCGCCGGCCATCGGCCACGAGCCAGTCCGCCCGAACGTCGGCGGTGACCCCCGGGGCCGCACTGCGCCGGTCGATGAGGGCAGACGCCCCCTCCGGATCGACTGCGCCGATCGCGATGAAGAGCGAGTCCCACGCCAGCGCGCTGTCGTGGCGCGCCGCGAGCGAATCCGCGAGCGCGATCGCCGCCGGAGCCCGTCCCGCCCGCACCAGGGCGATGGCCCTGCGGCCATCCGCGCGGGGGTCACCGGAGGCGCTGAGATATGCGATGGCCGAATCGGGGTGACCGCGCATCAGCGCGGCGAGGCCGAGGGCGTAGAGCGCCTCGCGCCGCAGCGCCGTATCGGGGCTGACGCTGAGCGGCCCCAGCGCATCGGCGGTGGCGAGGGGATCGCCGAGTTCCGTATAGCAGCCGCCGAGGAGGATGCGCGATTCATTCACCAGCGTGGTGTCGCGCGACTCCCGGCGCACCCGTTCCAGCGGAGCCACCGCGCGGGAGCAGTTGCCCAGGCGTTGATAGGCCTTGCCCTGGAGGAAGCGCGCCGGAGTCGCCCACTTGCTCCCGGGATGACGCACCAGCGTCGTCTCCGCCTTGACGGCGACCTGGCCCCAGAGACTCTGGGCATCAAAGGTGCGTCCGGCGCGCTCATCTTTGTCCGCGGCGCGGGCCAGGTGCACCGCGAGGTACATGCTGTTGTAGTAGGCGCAGGCGCCGAGCGGCGCGAGCAGCGCGATGGTGAGCGCCGCTCGGCGGAGGGAGCCGATCATCGGGCGCCCGTCTCCTGGCCGGCGCTGGTCTTCCGCTCGTATTCCAGGAGATAGGCCACGACGGCATCCGCGATGACGCCGGCCAGCGCGTGCTGCCCCGAACGGGAGGTCATCAGGCTCGCGTCCGCCCGGTTGGTGCTGTAGCCCATCTCGACGAGGACCGCCGGACGGCTGGCGGTCGTCAGGACCATGAACCCGGCCTGCTTGACGCCGCGATCGGGTCCGGTGTGGGCCGCCGCCAGGTGTTCCTGGATCAGGGAAGCAAGGCGGGCCGACTCCCGGAGGTGCTCGTTTACCTGCAGATCCCGGAAGATGAAATCAAGCGCCGACCCGCCGTGCGCGGCGCCCGCGGCCGGGGCCTCGTAGCGCATCGCCTCATTTTCCATCTTGGCCGTCCGATCGGCATCCTCGGTGCGGGCCTCGCTCAGGAAGTAGGTCTCGTACCCGCGCTGCTCGGTATAGCCGCGGCGCCGGTCGAGGGAGTTCACGTGCAGGCTCACGAAGAGGTCGCAGTCGGCCCGGCACATCGGCCCGCGGTCACGCAGACTGATGAGCGTATCGGTGGTGCGCGTCATCAGCGCATGCACACCCCGGCGCTCCAACTCCTGCGCCACCAGCCGTCCCACGGCCAGGGTGATGTCTTTCTCGGTCAGCCCGTGGGGAAAGTAGAGCCCCGGATTCCCGGGATCGATACCGCCGTGACCGGGATCGATCACGACCACGTGGCCCGGGAGCAGCCCGTTCGGCAGCCGGGCCGGCGGCGGGCGGCGGGGCGGGACGACAGGGCCCCGTTCGAGCAAGCGGGCGGTGACGGGATCCCAGGAGTAGCGCTCGACGAGCGTACGGGGGAGCACGCTCGCGACGAACTCAAGCGGGAGATAGACCGTGTCCGCCGCGGCGAAGGCACCGGCGGCGAGCGGGTCGAGCCGGTCGGCGTGAGCGACGAAGGGGGCACCGAGCAGGAAGCGGAACGGGAGCGTCGCGACGGTGAACTCAGCCCAGCCATCGGCGACGGCGAGGCGGGCGCCGAGGGCGGCGGCGAGACCGGCGGCCGGAAGCATCGGGGCTCCGTCCCGCCCGAGGATCACCGGCACCCGGGACTGACCCCGCGGTGTCGCCACGAGAATGGCCGCGGGGATCGGATGGACGATCGGGCGGCGCGGCGGAACGAGCGCGCCGAGCAGGACGAGGAGGCCGATCATACCCGGCCCCGGGTGCGGGCGAGGCGTTCGACTTCGCGCCGGGCGTCTCGGCGCTTCATGTCCTCCCGCTTGTCGTGCAGTTTCTTGCCGCGACCCAGCGCCACCGCCACCTTGGCCCGCCCATCCTTCCAATAGAGTTCGAGGGGCACGAGAGTCAGCCCCTTCTGCTCGACAGCGCCGATGAGGCGCTCGACCTGCTGCTTGTGGAGGAGGAGTTTGCGGGAGCGGACTGGATCGTGATTCCAGCGGTTGCCCTGTTCGTAGGGCTTGACGTTCATCCCCTCGAGGAAGACCTCCCCCCGGTGGATGCGGGCGAAGGCGCCGACCAGGGTGGCGTGGCCGTTGCGCAGCGATTTCACCTCGGTGCCCCGCAAGACCAATCCCGCCTCCCACGTCTCGAGGATGTGGTAGTCGTGCGTCGCCCGCGGGTTCCGGGCGATCGAGCGCTTGCCCTCCTCGGCGGGGGCGGATTTGGCGGCCATCGTCTGATCTCTAACCTCAAGATAGACTTGCCCTTACGTGGAATCAACGCGCAGCTTGCGACGACTTGGCAGGCCGACTAGTTTTGCGGCCCACGCCGGAGTGGTGGAACTGGTAGACGCGCTGGCTTCAGGAGCCAGTGGGCGCAAGCCCGTGCGGGTTCGAGTCCCGCCTTCGGCACTCGGTCAGTGAGCGGTAAGCGGTAAGAAGTGAGCGGGGGGTTCCGTGAGTCGCGGAGCCGCCCAGTTTCGTTTGCGGGACCGAACGCGGCGACCCGCTTACCACTCACCTCTCACCGCACCGGTCAGTACCGCACCATCCCCTGCCCCACCTCCAGCGCCCACGCATCGATCCCCCCGGCCAGACTCCGCACCCGCGCAAAACCGGCGCCTCGCAGCAGCTCCCGGGCACTCAACGACCGCATCCCGTGGTGACAGAGGGTGACAATCTCCCGCCGGGTATCGAGCTCCCCCAGCCGCGCGGGAAGTTCACTTAAGGGGACGTGCACCGCTCCCCGGAGATGCACCAGCTCCCATTCCCAGAGTTCACGCACATCCAGCACCAGCGGCGCATCCTTCCCCACCTCCGTCCGCCGCAGTTCGGCTACGGAGATTTCCACTCCCTGATCGGTTTCCGAAGCGGTGAGACCGCAGAACGCCTCATAGTCGATGAGGTCGGTGATGCTAGGATGCTCGCCGCACACGGGGCAGGCCAGGTCGCGGGTAATGGCGAGCTCGCGGAATTCAAGCTTCAGGGCATCGAAGAGCAGCAGCCGGCCGAGCGCCGGGGTGCCGACGCCGAGTATCCACTTGAGCGCCTCGAGCGCCTGCAGACTTCCGATGATCCCGGGCAGGACGCCGAGCACCCCGCCTTCCGCGCAATTGGGGACGAGTCCCGGCGGAGGGGGTTCGGAGAAGAGGCAGCGATAGCAGGGCCCCGCCGGCGGATGGAAGAGGGAGACCTGGCCCTCGAAGCGAAAGATGCTCCCGTAGACGAGAGGTTTTCCCTCAAGGACGCAGGCATCATTGACGAGGTAACGGGTGGGGAAATTATCGGAGCCGTCAAGGACGATATCGTAGCGCCGAATGATGCCGCGGGCGTTCGCCGAGGTCAGGCGCTCGGCGATCGGCTCGACGGCAACGTGCGGATTCAGCTCGCGCAGACGCGCGACAGCCGAGTCGAGCTTGGGCTTGCCGATCCACGACGTGCCGTGCAGCACCTGGCGCTGGAGATTGGTGGCATCGAGCGTGTCGAACTCGACGATACCGATGACGCCGATACCCGCCGCGGCGAGGTAAAGCGCCGCGGGAGAGCCGAGGCCCCCGGCCCCGATCAGAAGGACGCGCGCGGCCTTGAGCTTCCGCTGGCCGGCAAGACCGACCTCGGGAAGCACGAGGTGGCGTGAATAGCGCAGCAGCTCCGGGGGAGTGAGATCGGCGGGGCGGGCGTCAGTCATGGAGGTCCTCCAATGCAAAACGCCCGACCGAACGAGCGGTCGGGCGCGGCGGGTATCGATTCATCATCCCTGCGAAGGCGAGATGCCGACCAGCTCGACCATTTCGTGCTCCTGTTTCATCAGATCGGCGAGCGAGATGCTTTCGAGCAGATCGTCCACCCGCTGTTGCAACGCCTGCCAGACCGGGCGGATGCTGCACGCGGCACCGCTGGTGCATCGCTCGGCATCCACCGGGTGTACTTCGCAATTCATCTCGAAGGTCTGGTGCTCGGACGCGGTCATGATGTCGCGCACGGAGATACGGGATGGATCGCGGGAGAGGTAGTACCCGCCGCGGGCGCCGCGGACGCTCTCGACCAGGCCGGCGCGCCGAAGCCGGAGCAGGATCTGTTCGACGTAATCGCCCGGGAGCCGCTCCACCTCGGCCAGCTCGCGCGCCGCGACCGGACCGTGGTTCGCCTTGGCCTGCTTGGCCAGATGCAGCGTGATGATGAGGCTGTACTCGGTCCAGGTGGTAACGCGCATGGCCGTCAATATGGGACTCGGCGGAGCGGAATTCAAGGCGCCGGGATCGGGCGGGGTCACCCGCCGCCGGGAATGCCCTTTCCGCCGGGAACGCCGAGTTCCGTCATGGCGCGGAGGTCGAGCACCTCGTCCAGTTCCTTGCCTTTCAGCAGCCCCTTCTTGACCACCAGCTCCTTGACGGTAAGCCCGGTGGCGAGGGCTTCCTTGGCAAGCTTGGCGGCCTCGGCGTAGCCGATCCGGGGGGCGAGAGCGGTGACCAGCGCGGGGCTCCGCTCCAGCCAGTGTTCGCACTGCGCCGCATCGGCCTCGATTCCGGCGACGCAACGCTCGGCCAGTATCCGCACCGCATTCGTCATGATCGCGAGGCCGAAGACGATGTTGTGGGTGATGACCGGCATCATCACGTTCAATTCGAGCTGGCCCGCTTCCGCCGCGAGGGCCACGGTGACGTCGAGCCCCAGGACCTGGTAGCAGACCTGGTTCACCATCTCCACGATGGAGGGGTTCACCTTCCCCGGCATGATGCTCGAGCCCGGCTGGACCGCCGGGAGCACTATCTCGGCGAGCCCGGTGCGGGGCCCCGAGGTGAGGAGCCGGAGATCGTTCCCGATCTTGTTGAGGTCCAGGGTCCAGGCGCGGAGGGCGCCGCTGAAGCCCGCGATGTCACCCATCGACTGCATCAGCTGGATCCGATCCTCCGCCACTTCGACGTCGAGTCCGGTCGCGGCGCGCAGGTGCTTGACCATCAGCGCCGGATACTCTGGCTCGGCGTTGATCCCGGTGCCGACGGCGGTGCCGCCGATGTTCATCGCCCGGAGCCACCGCGCGGCCTCGACCAGCTTGGCGCGATGCCGGGTAACGGTGTGGCCGTAGGCGGTGAACTCCTGGCCCAGGCGGATGGGGGTGGCGTCCTGCAGGTGGGTGCGGCCCGACTTGATGATCCCGTCGAATTCCTTCCCCTTGACCAGGAAGGCACCGCTCAAGGCGTCGAGCGCGGCGAGCAGCTTCGGCAGACTGGCGAGGGTGGCTAGGCGCATCGCGGTCGGGATCACGTCATTGGTGCTCTGCGCCATGTTGACGTGGTCGTTCGGATGCACCGGCGCGTAGGTCCCCCGCTTGGCGCCAAGCAGCTCGTTGGCGCGATTGGCTAGCACCTCGTTGCAATTCATGTTGTGACTGGTGCCGGCGCCGGCCTGATAGACATCGACGATGAACTGGTCGCGGTGCTGGCCGCCGAGGACCTCGTCGGCCGCGCGGATGATCGCATCGGCCAGCTTCGGTTCCAGCCGTCCGGTCTCCCGGTGGGTCAATGCCGCGGCCTTCTTGATCCAGATCACCGCGTCGACGAAAAGCGGCAGCGGGCGCAGCCCCGAGATCGGGAAGTTCTCCGCCGCGCGGAGGGTCTGGATCCCGTAGAGCGCCTCCGCGGGGACAGCCTTCTCGCCGAGCGAGTCCTTCTCAGTACGTGTGGTCATGGCTCCCGACTATCTCCGTTCGACCAGGAACAACCGCTCCGTCACATGGATCGGGCGATTGGTGATATTGCGGCTGCCGCGAAATGCGTTGTACCGAGTTTCGAACACCTGGACCGTTCCGATTTCATCCAGCATTGTTCTCATCACCTCTGGATGGATGAAGCCTTCATTGTTGAACGAGACCAGGAGAAACCTCGCATCCACCGCACCAAGAAGTTCCTTCAACAAAGGCAACGATCGAGCGCGCACGTTATAGCCGGAACGCCGCCAGCCGGTCGGTATGCCG
>JBIOIC010000018.1:0-16535 GCA_044449625.1 Gemmatimonadales bacterium
ACATCGACCTGGTCCCCGAGGGGGATCTGATCCAGCTCCTCACCGAGCAGGCTGGCGTGACCGCCGCTTTCCTGGCCCAGGTCCCCGCCGATCGGGAGCAGTACCGCTACGCTCCCGACAAATGGACGGTCGCCGAGGTGGTCGGACATATGGCCGATGCGGAACGGGTCTTCGCCTATCGGATACTCCGGTTTGCCCGGAACGATGCGACGCCGCTCTCGGGTTTCGACGAGAACGCCTGGACGCCGGCAAGCAACTATGCCAGGCGGAGCCTCGCCGACGTCGTGGCCGAATTCCGTGCCGTGCGTCAGGCGACGATCGCGCTGCTCGGCGGGCTGGATGACGACGCCTTTGTCCGGGTCGGCACCGCCAACGGGAGCGAGATCACGGTGCGGGCGCTGGCCTACGTCATCGCCGGCCACGAGCGGCACCACGTGGGGATTTTGAAGGAGCGCTATGGGATCTGAACAGACATCGGACCACGGAGGGCTCGGAGTGGCACGGAGGACCGTCTTCTAGAGTGGCCTCGGGGGCGGGGTCAGCGCGATAGATTGCTGCAACTGCTGTTCTCCCCGTATCTTCGCGATCCTGCGAGTCCTCCGTGGTCCCACCTCCGCAGGTCGCCCGCGTTGATCGAATGATCCCTCGGTTATCGCGAGGTCTGCAGCGCGGTTCGGCCCGAACGCGCGCGATCGAGGATGGCGCCCGCGATCTTGTCGAGTGGCAGCACCGATTCCGCCGCACCCCGGGCGATCGCTTCCCGCGGCATCCCGAAGACCACGCAACTCGCTTCATCCTGACAGATCGTAGTCGCCCCGGCTTGGCGCATCGCAAGCAGTCCGTTCGCCCCATCGTCGCCCATGCCGGTGAGCAACACGCCGACCCCCCGATCCCCGACCGCCCGCGCCACCGAATCGAACAGCAGATCCACGCTCGGTCGGTGCCGCGATACCCGCGGCCCATCGTCGAGCAGCAGCGACCACCCCGCTCCCTGCGGTCGGACCAGGAGGTGCCGGTCACCCGGCGCGACGAATGCCGTGCCGGGGAGAAGGACGTCGCCCGACCTGGCCTCCCTGACCTGAACGCGGCAGAGGCCGTCGAGCCGCCGGGCAAAGGCGGCGGTGAAACCCGCCGGCATATGCTGCGTGATGACGATCGGCGGCGCGTCGACCGGCATCACCTCGAGGATGGTGCGGAGCGCGTCGGTCCCGCCGGTCGAAGCACCGATTGCGACGAGCCGGGCATTTCCGGCGCGCGGCGCCGGTGCCCGGAGCGGAGGGGCCAGCAGCGACACGGGCAACGCCATCGGCGCGACGACCCCGCGTCGGGTGACCTTGGCCTCCGCCGCTCCCCGGATCGTCTCCACCAGTTCGGCGGCGGCATCGTGCAGGAAGCTCTGCACGCCGAGCGCCGGCTTCGGCACCACTTCCACCGCCCCCGCTTCCAGCGCCCGGATGGCTGCCGCCGTCCCCTGGGCCGCGATCCCCGAGCAGACCACCACCGGGATCGGGTCTTCCGCCATGATCTTGCGGAGGAAGGTCATCCCGTCCATCCGCGGCATCTCGAGATCGAGCACGATCACGTCCGGACGCGCTTTCCCCATCTTCTCCATCGCGAAGTACGGATCAGCCGCCACGGTCACCAGGAGGTCGGGCTCGCCCGACAGGATGGCGGCGAGGGCCTGACGCACCACGGCGGAATCGTCCACCACGAGCACGCTGAGCGCACGTCCGGTCATCTGGCGGCGGCGTCAGGCGCCCGGAATACAGTCGGAACGACGGTCTTCAGGTCGCTGGCGATCCCGTTAAGGCTTTCGGCGTGCCCCAGGAAGAGGTGCCCGCCGGGGACGAGATGCTGGCGCAGTCGATTGATGACGGTCCGGCGTCCCTCCTGGTCGAAATAGATCAGCACGTTGCGGCAGAAGATCAGGTCGAAGCGCCCGAGCGTCGGCCCCCCCTCACCGTGCAAGTTGAATTGCTGGAAGTGCACCACACGACGGAGCTCCGGTCCGGCGGCGAACTTTCCTTCCTGCGCCGCACGTCCCCGGAGCATGAACCGCCGCTTGTAGTCGCCCGGAATACTGTCGCTCCGCGCCATCGGCCAGATCGCATCCCGGGCCCGGGCCAGCACCTGGGTGGAGATGTCGGTGGCGACGATCTCCACCGCCCAACCCTCGACCGCAGGGAGGTGGGACAGGAGGCTCATCGCGATCGAGAACGGTTCCTCCCCCGACGAGCAGGCGGCGCTCCACACCCGCACCGTGCGCGAACGGGTCCCCGCCCGCGCGGCTGCCAGCCACGCGGGGAGGCATCGCTCCTCCAAGTACTCGAACTGCCGAGGTTCGCGGAAGAACTGGGTCTCGTGAGTGCATATGGCGTTGATCAGTCGGACCCGTTCGGCCGGATCGTTGCCCTCCACCCGGGTGAAGTATGCCTCGTAGGTCTTGCAGCCGAGCTCCCGCACCCGCCGCCAGAGGCGCCCCACCAGGAGCGCCCGCTTGGCGTCGGTCAGGTTGATCCCCGTCTCCGCGTAGATCCAGCGCTGAAAGAGCCGGAACTCGCGGTCCGAGAGTGGACGCGGGCCCGGGGCCGTCGGCGTCACCGCGATGGCGGTCACTGATCCTCAGGCCGCCGATTCGGCTGACGCGGCTTCTTGCGCCGAGAGCAGCCGGTCCATGTCGAGCAAGAGCACGAACCCGCGGCCGGTCTTTCCCATACCGAGCAGGAATTCGATCCGTACACCGGCGCCGAAGGCGGGCGGCGGCTCGATGTCATCCGGAGCCAGATCCATCACCTGGCACACGGCGTCCACCAGGACCCCCATCACTGCCGGCTGTTCGTCCAGCACGCACTCCACGATGACGATGCAGGTGCGCTTGGTGACGGCGCACTCCTCGCGGCCGAACTTGACCGCGAGATCCACCACCGGGACCACGCTCCCACGCAGGTTGATCACGCCGCGGACCGCAGTCGGCGCATTCGGGACCCGGGTCAGGGTGTCGTATTCAATGATCTCCCGCACCCCGAGGATGCCGAGGGCGTATTCGACCTCGGCGACCTGGAAGGTGAGGTATTGGGACACGTTGGTCCCCTCAGTGCTGTTGGTCACGTCGCCCTCCCGGCGCTAAAAGCGGGTGAAGTCGTGACCGAGGCCCGCACCGGCGAGCTCACGATCGTGACCGTTGGTCCGGCTGTGGCCATTTGCCTGACTCGGCCCGAAGGATACCGCCGGCCGCGGTTCCGCCTTGGGCGCGCTCTTCGAGGTCGGCATATCGATGCCGGGGACCCGGAAGAATGAGACCAGCTGTTGCAGGCTCTCGGCCTGGGCCGCCATCTCTTCCGCCGTAGAGGCGAGTTCTTCCGCCGCCGAGGCGTTGCGCTGAGTCACTTGGTCCACGCTCAGGAGCGCACGGTTGATCTGGGTTACGCCGGTCGCCTGTTCGGCCGAGGCCGCGGCGACTTCCTGCACCAAGTCGGCGGTGCGCCGGATCGCCGGCACCAGTTCGATGAGGAGCGTGCCGGAGCGTTCGGCCACTCGCACGCTGCTGCTCGCGAGGCCGCCGATCTCCTTGGCCGCGGACTGACTCCGCTCCGCCAGCTTCCGCACTTCCGTGGCGACCACCGCAAAGCCCCGGCCATGCTCGCCGGCGCGGGCCGCTTCGATGGCGGCGTTGAGCGCGAGGAGGTTGGTCTGATAGGCGATCTCCTCGATGATGGAGATCTTGTCGGCGATGTCCTTCATCGCGACGACGGTATCCGTGACCGCCTTGCCGCTGTCGCCAGCGTCGGTGGCGCCCTTGAGTGCCATCTTCTCCATCTGGCCGCTGCTGTCGGCGTTCTTGGTGATCGACGCGCTCATCTGCTCCAGGCTCGACGTGGTCTCCTCGACCGCCGCCGCCTGCTCACTGGTCCCCTGGGAAAGCCCCTGCGACGTGGAGGAGACCTGCGCCGAGGCCCCGCTCAGCGAGGCCGCACCGGAGCGGACCTCACCGATTACCTGCGACAGCTTGGCCACCATGCCCTGGAGCGCGGTGCCGAGAAGGTCACGATCGGACTTCGCCTGGATATGGACCGTCAGGTCGCCATCGGCGATGCGCGAGGCGGCGCCCGCCATGCCGCGGATCGAGTCGATCATCCGCTTCATCGCGGCGAGCAACTGGCCCGTCTCGTCGCGCCGGTCCACCGAGAACTCGACTGCAACATCGCCATCGGCCACCTGATTGGCGGCGCTCAGTGCCACGAAGAGCGGCTGGGTGATGCTCCGGGTGATGATCACGCTCAACACGACGCCGGCGACGATCGCCGCCAGCAAGGTGAGGATGGTGAACAGGATCAGGCGCTGCTCGGTCGCTCGCAACTGAGTGCCGGCCGCCTGCATTGTGATGGTCTGTGTGGCGGCGACGTTGCCCGCCTGGGCCTCGAGCTCGTGGATCGAGCTCTTGAACCGGTCCATCACGAGGTTGGCCGCCGCCGGGGTCCGAAGTTGCCGCGTCTGGATCCCGCGACGTACCACCGCAAAGCCGGAGTCGTACGCGGCGAGGTCGACAGTCATCGAATCCACCTGGCGGCGCTCCACACCGGCCTCGGCCAGCGGAGTCAGGATCTTGACCTGCTCCTGCAGCTTGTCGTGTGCAATGACCCACTTGCCTTCGTAGGACCGCTCAACGGCCGAATCGCCCATGTTGAGCAGGATGTCCTTTTCCGACCGCCGCAGTTCCAGTACTTGGATCTGGGCCTGGAGCGCCGCCGCCTGAGCGACAGCGTCATTGTCGAGGATGGACGACGTGAGCGTACTCGCCTGGCGCACGCCCCACGTGCCCAGGCCCGCGACCACGAGCATCATCGTCAGCAGGATGCCGAACGCCAATCCGAGACGCCGGCCGATCGTGAAGTTCTTCAACATGGTCTTTCCTCTCAAGTGTGTTTGACCTAGGCCTGCGTCCGGGCACCGGCGCCCGCCGCACTTTCCAGCGCGGGGCCGGCCTGGGCCCCCCGCACCAGCGCGGGGACGTCAAGGATCAGCGCCACCCGGCCGCTGCCCAGGATCGTCGAACCCGCGAGCCCGGGCAGGGCTTCGAGGCCCTGTCCGAGCGATTTGATGACTACCTGTCCTTCGCCGTGGAGCGTGTCCACGACCAGTCCCGCCTGCCCCCCGTCATACGCCACCACGACCACATGTTCCCGTGCCGGCGCCTCGCCCCCTAACTCAAAGAGGTCACGGAGCCGGACGAACGGGAGCACGGCGCCGCGCAGATCGAGCACGCCGCGTCCTTCGCCGTCCTCGCTCCGGTGATCCGGCAGCGTCAGGCACTCAAGGACCGATGTGAGCGGCAGCACGTAGCGCTCCTCGCCGACGCCGACGCCGAAGCCGTCGATGATCGCGAGGGTGAGGGGGAGCCGGATCGTGATCTCGCTCCCCTCTCCTTCCGTCGTATCGATATCGATGCTCCCGCGGAGTGACTCGATGTTCCGCCGCACCACGTCCATCCCGACCCCGCGTCCTGACAGATCGGTCACCGCATCGGCGGTGGAGAACCCCGGCTCGAACACGAGGCGCAACAGCTCGTTTCGCGTCAGCAGCTCCGGCTGGAGCGAGAGCCCGGTTTCGCGGGCATGCCGGGCGATGCGATCGAGTGCAAAGCCGGCGCCGTCGTCCCGCACCCGCAGGACGATCTGGCCCCCTTCGTGCGCGGCGCGCAGCGTAAGCCGTCCCGCAGCGGGTTTCCCCGATACCGTCCGCAGCTCCGGGGACTCGAGCCCGTGATCGACGGCGTTGCGGATCATGTGGGCCAGTGGGTCGCGCAGGAGCTCAAGCACCCTGGTGTCGACCTCTACCTCGCCCCCTTCGATCTCCAGCACCGCCTCTTTTCCCGCCCCCCGCGCCATCTCCCGGACGGTCCGGGCGTAGCGGCGGAGGAACGGGCCGATCGCGACCATCCGGGCACGCATCACCTGCTCCTGCAACTCGAGCTGCAGCCGTTCCGCCTCGCGATGCAGCTCGATGAGCTCATCCCGCAGCACCCCGGGGATCCGCTCAAGGAGCCCGGCGGTGCGGCCCCGCGCGATCGCTATCTCACCGGCGAGATCGAGCATCCGGTCGAGCTTGGCCACATCCACTCGCAGGGTCCGCAGCTCGGCGGGATTCGGCGTGAGCTGGCCGGCGTGCTCGCTCGGGGCCGCCAAGTTCTCCTCGTTGGCCGATGCGGCCGCCTCATGCAACGCCTGGATCGCGGCCTGCTCCACGCCCATCGGTTCGGTCCCGGCGGCAGCCCCGGACAACATGCTCCGAAGCGCGTCCACCGCGCCGAGTACCACCGACGCGATGGCGGCGTTGAGGGTGAGTTCATGATCCCGGAGCCGGGCCAGCAGGTCCTCCAACGCGTGCGCCAGATCGGCCACGGACCGGAAGCCGACGATCAGGGCATCGCCCTTGAGGGAATGGGCCGCGCGGAAGATCCCGTGCAGCAGCTCGTCGTCGTGGGGTGACTGCTCCAGCGCGACGATGGCGCTTTCCATCCCGTCGAGTGACTCAGTGGTCTGCGCGAAGAAAGTCTGCAGCAGCAGTTCCCGGTCGCCATCGGAGAGTTGCATGACTAGAGCTTCCTCACCCAGGCGGAGCCATCATCGGTCCGAAAGAAGACTTTCCGTCCGCGGCTGCCGCCAGTATCCTCAGCCGTCACCGCAATGCCGAGCTCTGCCAGCGCATGCCGTGCCACGGAGATGTTGCGGACCCCGAGACCCGCGCCGTCGGCGGGAATGGTCTCGAGGACGCTGGCCCCGCCGAACACCTTCGCCTTGAGCCGGCCTTCGCGCGCACCAAGCCGGATCAGTTCACTGACCAGCTGGCGCACCGCAACGGGCCCGTATCGGGGACTCGACACCCCATTGCTCGCCTGGTCCGGCAGCAGGAAATGATTCAGGCCCCCGATGCCAGTCTCCGGATCCCAGAGACAGACCGAAACACAGGAACCGAGTACGGTGCCGGCCAGCACCGGGGCGCGGCTGGCGAACACTTCGCCGGTGTGGATGAACACGCGCATGGCGGGCGCGGAGGATGGCGCGTCGGCCTCCAGCGCCGCCCCGTCCGATTGGGCCACGAGCGCAAGCCGCGTCTCGAGATCCCCCCAACCGAACTGCACATCCCTCCGGGTCATAGGTCACCTTCCTGCCGGCGCGCAGCCGTCAGCGCGCGTGCGGCATGGCGGGCCACTACCCGCAACAGCTCCAGGTCGTCTCCGTCGAGCACCGGCTTCTGACGCACCAATCGGAAGAGGACAATGAGTCCCGCCACTTCGCCATCCTGGCGCAATGGCAGCACCGCCGTGACCGGGAGTCCATTGATGCCGGGGGTGCCGTGCGCCGGATCGGGGAGCTGGAGGTCTCCGCTGATCAGAGCCTCGGCGACCAACGGGTGGTCCGACGGGAGCCGCCGGAACTGCTGGGCGTCGAGCGCGATCCCGTCGGCATAGCTGAGGATCGGTCCCGGCACCCAGACATCGTAGAGTCCCATTTCTTCGCATCCGATGAGGTTCGCGACGATCTCCTTGAGGACGGTCATCACTTCCTCCCCCGTCTCGGCGCCGTGCAGTTCGGTCACCGCAGCGTAGGACTGAGCCACTCGCCCGAGGCGCTGCTCGGCGTGGATGGCCCGGCTGGTGAGCTGGCGGTTCTCTTCCTCGAGCTCGGCCATCCGGGAAAGTGCGTCTCGCTGCGCCATCGCTTCGCGCGTCAACTCGGTCATCAGATCACCCCCGCGCCTGCGGAGAGCAGGCTGCGGACCTTGGCCAGGAGGACCGCCCCGTCCACGGGCTTGCTCACATAGTCGTTGCACCCTGCCTGGAAGCAGATCTCGAGCACCTTCGGCTCGGCTCGCGTCGTGACCATGATCACGGGGATGAGTCGAGTCGATTCGATGCTGCGCAGTTCCTTGACCGCCTCAAAGCCGGTCTTGCGGGGCATCACCACGTCCATGAGGATGAGGTCCGGTTGCTCCAGGACCGCCAGACGGACCGCCTCTTCGCCATCCTGCGCGGTCACGACCCGATAGCCCTGCGAATCAAGGATCATGCGGTGCATCGTCAGCGCCGTTGCTGAATCGTCGACGAGCAGGATCTTCCTTGCCGTGCTGAAAGCCATGGTATCCCTCAAACGGTGATCGGGTCCGCCACACTGGACAGCCCCATGACTGCGCGCTCGCCGAAGGCGGCGCGGTGAATGAACGGCCGGTTCAGTCGCCGATGAAGCTGCGGACCTTCGACAGCAGCACCGCACTGTCGACCGGCTTGCTGACGTAGTCGTTGCAGCCCGCTTCAAAGCAGAGTTCGATGACCAGCGGCTCGACTCGGGAGATCACCATGATCACCGGAGTGTCCCGGGTCCCGTTGCGCTCGCGCAGCTCCTTGACCGCATCGACTCCCGACATCCGGGGCATCAGAAAGTCCATCAGGATGAGGTCAGGGCCTTCCGATGCCGCCTTCCGCACAGCCTCTTCGCCATCCCTCGCGGTCACGACGTGATAGCCGTTGCCGTCAAGGATGAGGCGGTGCAGCGTAAGCGCGCTCGGCGAATCATCGGCCAGCAAGATCTTCCTCGTGCGTACGACAGGCATCGGACTCCTCAACAGTTAAGCGACAGCGCCTCGACCGGAGGCTGCAGCGATGCAAGAGACATCTGCCCGGCAGCGGGCACCGGAGGACCGAGGAGGTACCCCTGGGCCAGACGGATCCCGGAGGTGATCACGGCGTCGAGATCCTCCAGCTGTTCGACCCCCTCCGCCACGATCTCGGCGCCGAGGTCGGCCGCTAGCTGCGCCATGCCCCTGAGCACGGCGCGACGGGGCGCGGAATGGGCTGCACGCCTGACGAAATACCGGTCGAGTTTGAGGTAGTGCGGCCGGCACTCGAGGATCATGTGCAGGTTCGAATGGCCGAACCCGACATCATCGAGCGCGACCTGGACTCCCGCATCCCGAAGCGCGTCGAGCGAGGCCTGGAAAGCAGTCCCGTCCCAATGCGACGAGTGCTCGACGATCTCGACCGTGAGGTGACGCGGGTCGATGCCGACGTGGGCGGCCTCTTCGACGATATACCCGGCGAACTCGGAGTCACGGCCCAGCGTAGCGGCATGGACATTGAAGGAGAGACTCGGAAACGCGTGGAGGGCTGCGATCGTCTCGAAGATCGTATGCACGCAGGCGCGATCGACCGGCGGCTCGGCGTGCTTGCGACGGACGTAGTCGAACAACACGTCGGCGCGCGAAGCATTCCCCGGTGCCGCACCGCGGGTGAGTGCTTCAAAGCCGTGCAATCCATCGATGCCCCAGGGACCGATCCGGAAGATCGGCTGCAGCAGCACCACCAGGCCCCCGGGCGCCAGGATCTCGTCAAGTAACGACATCATGACTGCTCCCCCACGGCGGCAAAGGCGAGTTCTGCCAAGCGCCGGAGCGGGAAGGGCTTCTGCACGAACAGGTCGACGCCGCGCGTCCGGGCTTCCCGCTCCGTCTCCGGAGAACCGAAGGCGGTCAGCAGCACGACGCGGATCGGCAGGTTCCGCTCCCGGACGAACGAGATCAGCTCCAGTCCCTCATTGTCATTGATCCCGCCGAGACGCAGATCCGCGACCATCAGGTCGAACGGGAGCGCGGCCAGCAGGGCTTCGGCCTCCGCGCTCTCGCGCGCGCGCCAGACCCGGGCCCCACAGGCGACGAAGTAGTCCTCCATGGCACAGAGAATCGACTCCTGATCGTCGACCAGGAGGACTCGGAGCTTGGCGCCGAGAAGGCCGCGTAGTGGTGTTGGTGTGTTCACGCCGCGCCCATAAGCAATTGGTATACCACGCAGCGACGGCCGGGCCCGGCGGAGCTAACGCGCTGTCAAACGGTGAGTTGTGATGAAGTGGCGGAACGGAGGGATCGGTCGACGATCAGCGCTGCGGTATGGATGATGGAAGCCGGAATCCGATTCTAGGATCGGGACGAGGGAATGCCGAGTGCCTTGAGGCGCTGGTACAACGTGCTGCGCGGTACGCCGAGCAGCTTCGCCGCCTCGGCCACCTTGCCTCCCGCCAGTTGGAGTGCGCGTCCGATGTGATGCCGTTCCAACTCGGCGAGGGTCGCGAAGTGCTCGAGGGGATCGGCCGCGCGGGGTGGGCCATCGCCCGCCCCGCTCCGCGGCGCCAGATCGGCTCCATCGAAGTGGAGATCGGCCAGGCGAGCACCGGCTGATCGCTCAAGAGCACGGCCCGCTCGAGCACATTCTGCAGCTCGCGGATGTTGCCCGGCCATGGATACGACTGCAATCGCTCGAGCGCTGCCGGAGCGAGTTCGACGGCGCGACGACCTCGGCCAGCGGCGATCCGATCGAGCACCCGCCGCGCCAGCAGCGGAAGATCCTCCGGGCGCTCTCGGAGCGATGGCACGGTGAGAACCAGGGTGCTGATCCGGAAATAGAGGTCGCTGCGGAACTTCTGCTCCCGTGTCAGCTGTGCGAGATCATGCGAGGTCGCCGCGAGGAGGCGGATGTCGACGCTGCGATCTTCGACCTCGCCCAGCCGGCGGAAACGCTTCTCTTCCAGCACCTTGAGGAGTTTGGGCTGGACCAGCGGATCCAAATCCCCCACCTCGTCGAGAAAGACGGTCCCACGGTGGCCGAGCTCGAGCAGTCCCTGCTTGGCGGTTGCGGCGCCGGTGAATGCGCCCCGCGCGTGACCGAAGAGCTCCGACTCGAGCAGGTCGCGCGACAGTCCGGCGCAATTCAGATCCACCAGCGCCTCGGTCCCGCGAGGTCCGCTCCCATGGAGCCAGCGGGCCAGGACCCCCTTGCCAGAGCCGGTCTCGCCCAGCAGCAGGACGGGGCTCTCGGCGGTCATTATCCGGCGCGCCATGTCCTCCAGGCGGCGGATGGCGGCGCTGGTGCCGAGGAAGGGATCGGGCGCGCCGGGGTCGCGGCGCGCGATTTCGACCGCCCGGCGCCGCAGCTCGCGTCGCCGTTCGAGCACCCGCTGGAGCAGCACCAGCGCGGCAGGGAGCTCGGCCGGCTTGGTGAGAAAATGGTCGGCGCCCGCCTTGATCGCCTCGACCGCGAGGTCGATCGTACCGTGGCCCGTCAGGATGATGATCCCGACCAGCGGATCGCTGGTTCGGAGGGCCGGCAGGAGACTCAAGGCGTCCGCGTCGGGGAGCTGGTAGTCGAGGATCGCCGCGTCTGGTGCACTGTCGCGGAAGACCTGTTCGACCTCCCGGGCGCTTGACGCCTCGACGACGGCGTAGCCGTGGGCCTCGAGGAAGATCCGGAATGCGCGCCGGATGGTCTCGTGGTCATCAGCGATGAGGATGGTGGCGCTGGTCATGGCCCCCCCTCGGTCAGGCGTCGGTGACGGGAATGAGCAGGGTCATCAGGGCGCCCCCTTGCTCGTGGTTGCTCGCCGTGACGGTGCCGTGATGCAGCTCCGTCAGACGCTGGACGATCGAGAGCCCCAGACCGGTCCCGCCCTGGCGCCGGGTGAAGAACGGGTCGAACACCTTCGAGAGCTCGGCCTCATTGAACCCCGGCCCGTGATCGAGCACGCAGCATCGCAGCCAGGGGGCACCGTTCTGGCGCACTAGGTCGAGGGTCACCTCGACAGTCGTGTCCCGCGGTGCGTGCTGCACCGCATTGTCGATCACGTTCTGATACACCTGCAGCAGCCGGCTCGGATCCACCACGGTCAGCGGGAGTCCGGCGGCGATCCGCATTTCGAGTCTGACGCCGCGCTGGGCGGCGATGGCAAGGGTCCGATCCCGCGCGGCGAGGAGTACGGGACGGAGGTCGCAGCGCTCCAGATGTAGCTCCGGTGGACGCCCGTATTCCAAGAGGTCGTGCATCAATTGACTGAGCCGCTCCACCTCCGGACGCAGTAGTGTGACCAAGTCGCGATACTCCGCCTGCCCCTGATAGCGCACCTCGAAGGCGTCAAGGGTCGCCGAGATCGCGAAGAGTGGGTTGCGGACCTCGTGCGCCACTCCGGCGACGAGCACGCCGAGGGTGGACATTGTCTCGTTGCGTTCCAGCGCTCGGCGCAGCTCCATGAGCTCGGTGATATCCCGGATCGTCATGATCACCCGGTCGCCGTCGGGGACCCGGTAGTGCACAGCTGTGAGCGACCAGCTGTGGGTCTGCAGGTCGTGGTCGATCTGCTCGCTCAGGACCTCCTCGGTCTCGGCCGCGGCCGCGGCGAGTTCCGCCGCCTCGGTCCACGGCGACCTCAACCCGACCTCACCGATCTTGCGGCCGATCAGCTCGTCGAAGTTGAGCCCGGCGTAGTCACGTGCGGCCCGATTGAGCCGGTGGATGCGCTCCTCCGGATCGAGCACGACAAGACCGATGTTCACTGCGTCAAAGGTCAACATCCAGTCCTGCGCGGCGGCTTGCAGCGCCGCGGTGAGCTTCGCCTCCTCCCGCGCCGCTCGGCGGATAGCCGTAACATCGCGCATCATCCCGAGCACACCCGCACCGGCCTTCCCGTCGGCGATCGCGCTCGAGGTGATTTCCCCGTCGAAATAGCTGCCATCCGCCCGCCGGATCCGCAGTACGATCGACTGGACCGGCTCCCCGCTCATCGTGCGCTGGTTGTTGGCCAGCGCTTCGGCGAGATCGTCAGGATGGGTAAAGTCGGCGAAGTGGCGGCCCACGATGTCGATCGGGGAGAATCCGGTGATCCGCTCGACGGCCGGATTGATCGACGCGATCTCGCCGGTCTGCCGCAGCCGATAGATGATGTCGGGGGCATGCTCCACCAAAAGGCGATAGCGCTCCTCGCTCAGGGCCAGGTCCCGCTCCACCCGGCGTCGCTCGCTGACGTCCCTCAAGATCCCGAGCACCCCGATCACAGTGCCGTCCGCCCCGAACATCGGCCCGGAGGTCACCTCGGCCTCGAAGTACGACCCATCCGCCCGACGCAGGCGCCGAAGTGCCGGGGCACCGTCATATGGCAGCTGGCCACGCAACCGCTGCTCATTGGCGGCCACCGAGCTCGGGAGATCGTCCGGATGGACGAATTCCCGGAAATTGCGGCCCAGGGTCACCCGGCCGATGCCTCCGAAAAGACGCTCCAAGGCGGGATTGACCGTGGTCACCTCGCCCTTGAGATCAAGGGTGTAGATCCCCTCCGGCGCATAGGTGATCAACTTGCGGTAGCGCTCCTCGCTGCGCCGCAGTTCATCTTCGACGCGGCGTCGCTCGGTGACATCCCGCACCATCAGGAGCGCTCCATGCACTGTGTTGCCATCCCGCTCCGGCGCCGCAGTACACTCAGCCACGAGTTTCCGTCCGTCCGGCCGTAAGAGCCGCACCTCCACCGGCGTCGGCCCCGCACCGCCGACCGCCGCCGCCACCAAGCTGGACAAGCCGCCCCGATCATCCGGGTGCCCCAGCTCGGCGATCGGCCGCCTCCGAACCTCCGCCTCGCTCCAGCCGGTAATGGTCTCGAATGCCGGGTTCACCGACTCCACGCGGCCAGCCAGATCCAACGCGACGATGGCGTCGGGCGCGCTCTCCACCAGCGAGTGATATCGGGCTTCGGCCGTGCGGGTCAGCCGCTCGAGGGCACGACGGAGCTCAGCCTCGGCGGTGGCGAGCCGCTGAAGCGTGGTTACCCGGTCCTCAGTCGCGGCACGACTGCGCCGGTCGAGCCGCAGCCCGGTCAGGACCACTGCCAGGCTGAGCGCCAGCAGCGCCGCGGCGATCCACCGGCCGAGGAGGTTCACTTGCCGCGTCACCTGATCCTGGTTCTGCAGGAGCACCCGCTGCACCAGCTCCAGTTCGGCCCGGGCCTTTCGGAGATGGGCCAAGGCCCCGATGTAGGCGTGGTCCATCTCGGCCATCGCCTGCTCGGCATCGGTGCGGCGATTGTGCCCGAGCGCGGCGAACACCGCCCGGGCGCCGCGATCTACGGCGCCGACGATTACTTCGACAGAGTCGATCTGCGCCATGAGCGGAACGGCGATGTGGTCGGTGCTGTCCTCCAAAGGCCCCTGACGGACGGCGAAGATGGCTCGGCCGACTCTCCCTTCAGCTCCGGCCAGGTGCTCACGTTCGGCGGCGATGTTGCCCGAAGCGAACACGTCGTTGGCGGGGGCATCGAGGGCGCTCAGCGCCTCGCCCAATTCCGAGATTTCCGCCTGCACCGTGCCCCAGCGCCCACTGATCGCGAGCGAGCGCGTGAAGGCGGCCATGTTCCGCGAACCAAGGCCGGCGGCCAAAAGGATGCCAAAGAGCAGCAACCCCGCCCCCGCTGCGAAAAATGCGAGAGCCCGCGGCGGGCGGGACGATGTGACCGGGATCTGATCCGGCTGAAGTGACGGATCCATGGATGGTCGGTTGGCCAGTCGTAGGGGGGAGGCCGCGCCGGGACCCAGGCCTCGGCGGCTCTTCATAACATGGCCCCCCTGACCGACTTCGGTAAGTGCGATGGCTTGTCCGTCCCACCGGACGTACCTTATCCGTCACCCGATTGGGATCCGTCCTCGCCTTAGGAGCCTCTGATGACCGCCGCCGACCTCAAGACGACGCTCGACGCCACTGTTGCCCGCTGGGATCTCCTCAAGCACCCGTTCTACCAGTCGTGGGGTGCGGGCACGCTGCCGACGGCGGCGCTCAGTTCCTATGCCCGGGAGTACGGGGCCTTCATCAACCTCCTCCCCGCCGGCTGGGAGACCCAACAGGACGCAGAGACCGCCGACGAGGAGCGGGAACACGCCGAGTTGTGGGACCACTTCGCCGCGGCGCTCGGTACGGCCGTCGGTACGCCGGCACTCAAGGAGACGACGGCGCTCTGCGGTACCGCGCGGTCGATGTTCGCCGAACCGGCGAGCGCGATGGGCGCGCTCTACGCCTTCGAACGCCAGCAGCCGCCGACCGCCACCTCCAAGCTCGACGGCCTGCGGAAGCACTACGCCCTCGGCGCTGCGGCCGAGACCTATTTCGAGAAGCACACGGCAAACCACCACGAAGCCGCCAAGCTCCTCGACCGGATCCAGGCGCTCGACGCCGCCGGCCAGGCCCTCGCCGTGGCCGCCTGCGACCAGATGGGCCAGGCGCTCTGGAACGCGCTCTCCGGGATCCACGCCGGCACCGGGTGTATGTAGCACAACAGCGCACACCGGGGGGGCGCAGAGAAAGGGCGCACCACGGAGGCACGGAGCACACGGAGATAACCGGAGAACCGCAGTTGTTGTGGTCTCGCGGGTGGAGTTCAGTGTGCAAGACCACACGACCTGGTTTTTTCCGTGCTTCCTCCGTGGGCTCCGTGCCTCCGTGGTAAGAAAATCCTCCGGGAGACGCGATCTCCGCAGAATACTCCGCCGCCACTTGTCAAGACCGCTTGCGCGAGCGGAGCTGATTTCGTAATTAGTCTCCGTGCTGATCGACCTCGTCCCCGAATTCTTCGATGCCATCGCCGCCACTGATCCGGTCGCGGCCTACGCGAACTACCTCCAGCGACACCGCGCCGTCCTCTCCGCTTACTGGCATAACTACGTCCTCGACCTCGACAGCCCGCACGCCGAAGGGGTCATCGCCCAGGCGTTGGCGGCGGACCGGAGTGAGCTGCACGAGCTTCTCGCCCGGGTCGATGTGCGCCGGCTGGTCGACGATGCGCTCGCCCGGGCCGATGAACTCCTCGAGGCCGACCGCGCCACCGACTGCTACCTGATGGTCGGCCTCGGCGCCGCCAACGCCGGAGAACTCGTCGTTCGCGGCCGCGGAGCGATTTTCGTCTCCCTCGAGCACTTCACCGGCCGAGCCAACCCCGCGACCTACGGCCTGGGCCTCGCACCCGAGCTCCTGCCACTCTGGGTGGGGCACGAGGCCGCCCACGTGGTCCGCTACACCTCCGCCACCAGCGAGAGCGAACTCAAGCGCCTGGTGAATGACCTCGGCGGTACTTACGACTATTGGGAGACCGGAAGCCGGGCCACTTTGCGGGAGCTCCTCGTGAACGAGGGGCTCGCAGTCCACGCCGCCCAAGCGGTGGCCCCCGGCCTCGATCCCGCCGCCTATTTCGGTTACCCGCGCCGGCAGTACCACCGGATGCGGGAGCTCGAGGCCTTCCTCCGTCACGCCGTTGAACCCGACCTCGACCGCGGCGCCCTCGGCCTCCGGCTCCGCTACCTCTCGGGGGGAATGAGCCCCGCCGCCCGCCACATCAACGGCAAGGTCATCCCCGAACGCTCCGGCTACTACCTGGGGCATCGGATGACAGAGGCGCTGGTCGCCCAACGGGGACTCCCCCGCGCCGTCCGCGCCAACGCCGCCGACTTCCAGGCCGCCGACGATACGGCAAGCGGCGTCCGCACGGCGTAGAACACCCTGGATCTCGGCCGGTCGGGGACTGCTTCACCACGGAGGCACGGAGAACACGGAGATTCACAGAGAACTGCAATTGTTGTGGTCTCACAGGCGGAGTCCAGTGTGCAAGACCACACAGTCTGGCTTTTCTCCGTGCTTCCTCCGTGTTCTCCGTGCCTCCGTGGTGAAGCAGTCCCGGAATTGCAATGGA
>JBIOIC010000019.1:0-16447 GCA_044449625.1 Gemmatimonadales bacterium
CGGAGAGGGACTGCCGGAGGCGGCGGGGAATCCGCGCGTACTGCTCCGCCGCCAGGAGACCGAGGTGGCGCCGATATCCCGCGAACAGCTCGTCCCCTCCTGCTCCCGTGAGGGCGACCGTATAGGATGCCGCCGCCACCCGTGACAGCGCCCAAGTCGGGATCGCGGAGTCGTCGGCATGGGGCTCATCGAGCGCCGCGACGATCGGTTCGAGGGTGTCGTGCAGGTCCGGGCCGACATCGACCACGGTCAGCTCGACGCCGTAGCGGGCCGCGAGTTGGCGGGCCAGCGCCGTCTCATCGGCCCCTTTCCCGCCCGAACCGAGGTAGCGCGCGGTGAAGGCGTGCGGCGGACCGTTCTCCCCCGCGAGCGTCATCCCCGCGACGATGGCCGAGGAGTCGAGGCCTCCCGAGAGGAACGCGGCGACGGGGACATCACTGACGAGGTGGGCTCGGATGGAGTCATCCAGCCACTCGCGTACCCGCCGCTCCGGATCCACCGGATCCTCGGTCCCTTCCTGCGGCAGATCCCAGTACCGCTCGCTCGCGATACCGTTCTGCTCGCTCCAGCGAAGCCAGTGCCCGGGCTCCAGCTTCCGGACGTCACGAAAGGGGGTGGCAGGCGCGGGGATGTAGCCGAGCTGGAAGTATTGGTCGAGGGCCTCCCAGTCGAGTTCGCGGCGGGTGAGATCGGCCGCGACCAAGGCCTTGAGCTCCGACGCGAAGGCGAGGCTCCCGCGCTCTGTTGTGTAGTAGAGCGGCTTGATCCCGAATCGATCGCGCGCGAGAAGAAGGGTACGCTGGCGCCGGTCCCAGATCGCAAACGCGAACATCCCCCGCAGCCGCTCAACGACTCCGGCGCCGAGCTCCTCGTACAGGTGGAGCACGGTCTCGGTGTCGCTGTGGGTCCGGAAGGCGTGGCCGCGGGCGACGAGTTCGTCGCGGAGTTCCCGGTAGTTGTAGATCTCGCCGTTGAATACGATGACGGCGGAGCGGTCCTCGTTCCAGATCGGCTGCCGGCCCCCGGAGAGGTCGATGATGCTCAGGCGCCGCATCCCGAGGCCGACGCTCCCGTCGAGGAACGTCCCCTCGTCCTCGGGGCCCCGGTGACGGATGGCGTGGCACATCGTCCGGATGACGGCGGCGTCCACGGGGCCGGAGGCGGCCTGCTGCACGAGACCAACGATACCGCACATGGGGATGGCTCCTTGCCGCTTCGATTGCGCCGCGCAGGGCGGGAGGGAGCCTCCGATACGGGCATCGCTCCCTGATGCAGGGCAAGAGCAGGGCCATCCACGGCCGTGCCGTCCCTCCCGTCTTCACGTTCTCCGTCGTTCAGTGATGCGCCGACGCGACAGCCGGACCTGGGCGTTGCGGACGCGAGGCAACGCCGCTTTGGTGGATCGGCCTCAGCCCGGAGGGGTAACGGGAGGCCCTCCGCCGCCGTTCTGCGTGCCCAGGGCGTCGATGATGTCGAACAGGGCTTCGGCCTGACGGCGGCGGCCGAATGCACCATCCCGTGCGATCGCGAAAGGATGCACACCGTCCCGGTGCAGGAGGAAGCGTCGTTCGATCACCGCCGCGATGGCGTCGACGTCATCGGGGGCCACGACATCGGCCTCACTCTCCCGCAAGACCACCTCCACCGCGCTGTTCTTCGAAGCCAGGGCCAACACCCACGCCTCGAATCGCAAGTATTCGAAGAGCTTGGCGGGAATTGCAAAGGTGGTGTCCTGCGGAAGCACCAGGAGGAGCGATGCCCGCGCCAGGAACTCCCGCGCCTCCGCCTGAGATCGGGGAGAGTGGAGGGTCAGGAACCGGCCGATCCCCTCGGCGGCGGCCATCTCCGTCAACGGCATCCCGTCGAGCTCGGAGACGACTCCCATGAACTCGATCCCGAATTCCGCGGAGGTGAGCTGGTACTTGGCGGCGACGCGCGCCGCCGCCCGGAAGAAGGGTCGCGGGTCGCGGTCGAGATAGATCGTTCCCGCGTACGCCATCATGAAACGGCTCCCCGTCCGGTGGGCCGGCAGCTGGTCGTCGTCCCATCCGTTCTGAATCGTGAGGATCCGCTCCGCCAGCGACGGGTAGATGCCGCGCAACGCGTCTCGATGGAGGTCGGTGTTCACCACGATCCGTGCCGCCACCTCCATGCACCGGCGCTCCGCACGCGCCGCCAGCGCCACCCACAGCGGGCTCGCGAGGTCGTCGGGGAGCCGCTGCTGCAGGCGCCAGGGGTCGCGCAGGTCCATTACGAAGGGGAGCCCCGCCCGTTCGGCGATCGAACGGGCGGCCAGATGGGCGCAGTGGGGCGGGCCCGAGGAGATCACCAGTTGATGGAGATCTTCCTTGAGCAGCGCGAGTCCCTGCTGCACGGCATGTTGCGCCCAGCGCCGCCCCCCGGCATGGTCCACCATGACGTGATAGGCGCGCAAAAGGTCGCGCCGCTCCCGAGGCCACCAGCGGAGGCCTTCTGTCGCGCGTGAGGCGGAGCGCATGGTTGGGTCTGCGTGCGGGGCCGGGGGTGTGGCCGGCTTGAGGACCCTCCACATGGACTCGATGAGGCGGGTGAGCGCCATCGACGGCGGTCGTACCCCGTAGACGGCGACGTCGGACGGGAGGTCGGCCACGCGACCGAGATCGTGTCGTGGAAGCGCCGAGAGATGGAGTGCGATCACGTCCACGCCCCAGCCGCGCTCGACCGCGTAGCGGACGAGCTTCTGCCATCGCTGGGCGCCGACCGCGGGATCGGGCGGGAAGTGATAGGTGACGAGGAGGAGACGCCGGGTCACCGGATGGGTCGACCGGTGGGTGACGATGATCGGGACCGGACGGCCGCGGTCACCCCGCGGACGCGGGCCCCAGGCCGGTCCGCCCCGGTCCGCCGTTGCCCCCACGGTGGTACGAGCCCACCGGGAGAGTCCCGCGAAGAGCGACTTCGTCCCGGCGGGAGAAAGCCCCCTTGCTCCTTGAGAGAGGCTGCGTTCGGCGTTGACCATGCCCCCAGCAGGGGCAAGTCGGAGGCCACCGGTGGCGCGGCCCGGCAACGGGAGGCGCCGCGAGTGTGTGGTGGGCGCGCCACAGAGTTGTGGCGGGATGGGTGGGACGGGCTGGCATGGAACTTGTCCTTCCGTATCGCATGACTCACTCGACATCCGCGAGCCTCGCTCGCCACTGGGCCCTCGAGAGCGCCTGCCCCGCGGACTGGTGGGTCCGTCTGCAGTGTTGTGCGGGGGGATTCTTCCACTCGCCCCTCGGGCTGCGCGCCGGGGCGCCGGAGGGAGCGCCGATCTACGCCACCCTGCGCCAGGGCGGCGAAGTGCTCGGTGTCGCCGCCGGGGTCCGGTTCCGTTGCCGTCTCAGTTGCGAAGCGCGCCACGCCTATTTCCCTACGATGCCGGCGCTGGTCGAGCCGGAGTGGCGTGATGAATCCCTGGAGGTCCTGGCCGGCGATCTCCGGGAGTTCGGCCTTGCCGACGTGCGCTTCGACTCCTTCGATGCGCCGGTCTGGTCGGCGCTCGGGAAGCGGGCCACGCGGCAGGAGTACGTCATCCCCCTCACTCCAGGCCGGGACGGCGCCATGCCGAGGTGCTCGGACCATCATCGGCGCCATATCAACCGCGGGGAGCGCGAGCAGTGGGCGCTCGAGATCTTGCGGGGAGACGCGGCGGCGATCGCGCTCGAGGATGTCATGGGGCTCGCCGGAAAGCGGGCGACGGAGCGGGGCGCCGGCTTCGATCCTTTGGTGCCGCCCCTTGCCGGCGACCCGCCGATCGACGCCCCGTGGGGTTCCACGACGTTCGCGGCGCGGCGGGGCCAGTCACTCCTGGCGGCCGCGCTGGTGGGGTGGTGCAACGGCCGCGCCTTCTACATCTCGGGCGGCGCGACGGAGGCCGGATACGCGGCTGGTGCCTCGGCGTGGCTCCATTGGCGGATCCAGCAGCGGCTGATCTCAGACGGGTTCGCCACGTACAACCTCGGCGGCGCGCCCACCACGGCCATACAGCCCGAGGATCCGTCCCACGGGCTGCATCGGTTCAAGATGGGCTTCGGTGCCGAGATCGTCGGGTGCGTCGGCACGGCGTGGACGCTCCGACCGGTCCACGCCGAGGGCCACGAGATGCTCCGATGGGCGGCGGGGCTCTGGCAATGAGCGCGCCCAATGCCGGGACCCAGGGCGGTCCGATCGCCTCGATGGCGCGAACGCTCGCCCATGGAGTGGAACGCTTGCGTGGCCCGTCGCTTCTCGGTGGCGATGCTCGACTCGAACTGCGGGCCGAACGCCACGGGGGACATCCGGCCGATCTGGCGCACGGCCCGCACCTGGACGCGGCGGTGGACTGGCTGGTCCGGGCGCAGAACGCCGCCGGCGGTGAGGGCATCGCGCGCGGCTACAGCCTGACCTGGAATCAATATTTCCGGCTGCGAGGATGGGAGCCGGCGTACCCGGAAACGACCGGCTACATCATTCCGACACTTTTCCTCGCGGCCCACGAACTCGGGCAGCCCGAGCTCGCCGACCGCGCGGAGCGCGCGGCCCGGTGGGAGATCGCGGTTCAACTCCCCTGCGGAGCGGTGCAGGGCGGCGTCATCGGGGAGGGCCGACGGCCCGCGGTCTTCAACACCGGACAGGTCCTCCTGGGCTGGCTCTGCGCCGCGCAGGAGACCGGATGCGGTTCGTACTTGATCGCCGCGCGGCGGGCGGCCGAGTATCTCTTTGCCGCGCGCAGTGCGGACGGGCTCTGGCACAAGGACTCGCCGTTCGCTCTGGCGAGCGCCACGCTCTACAACGCCCGGACGGCGTGGGCTCTGGCCGAAGCGGGGCGGCGCCTGGGGATTCCCGCGTTCATCGACGCGGCCGCAGGGGCTCTCCATGCGGTCGCTCGACGCCAGCATTCCAACGGGTGGCTGCCCGATTGTTGCCTGACCGATCCCGAGCGCCCTCTCCTTCACACGATCGCCTATGCCATCCGCGGCCTCCTGGAGGGGGGGCGCGTACTTGAGGACGAGGGCTTGATCGCCCGGGCCGAGCTTGCGGCCGACGAGATCGCCGCCGGCATCGCGCCCGATGGACGCCTTGCGGGGCGGTTCCTCTCGGATTGGAGCCCCGCGGTCACCTGGAGTTGCCTGACCGGTGCCGCGCAGATCGCGAACGTGTGGATGCGTCTTTCCGAGATCTCGGGAGATCGGCGATGGATCGAGCCGGCCGGTGCCGCGATCCATTTCCTCAAGTCCACCCAGAACCGGGTCAGCGCCGATCCGGGCCTGCGGGGGGGGATCCGCGGGTCCTTCCCGATGGATGGACCCTATGGGCAATACGAGGTGCTGAGTTGGGCCACGAAGTTCTTTGCCGACGCCCTGATGCGACACCGGCGCCTCACCACCCAGGCGCCGGTCGCGTCGACGCCGGCGGCACATCTTGCATAGCGGGAAGGCGCGATGGTGATCCTGCACGTCGTGACCCCGGCCGAGATCGGCGGGCTCGAGCGGGTGGTGCAAATGCTTTCCGTGGCCCAGCATGCCCGCGGGAATGCGGTGCACGTCGCCCTCGTCGGCGTCGATGCCGGCCCCGCGACCGAGGGGTTCCTCAAGGCACTGCAGCCCAAGGGCGTGACGATTCACCGCGCGGACGTGTCGCCCAGTGCGTACTTGGGGGAGCGTTCCGCGATCGCGGACCTGTGCGCCCGCCTGCACCCGGACGTCGTGCATACCCATGGCTATCGGGCCGATGTCCTCGACGGCGGTGTGGGCCGGAGGCATGGGGCGATAGCTGTCGCCACGATCCACGGCTTCACGGGGGGCGACTGGAAGAACCGGTTCTATGAATGGCTGCAACGCCGGGCGGTCCGCCGGTGCGATGCGGTGGTAGGTGTCTCCCGCCCGTTGGTCGACGAGCTGGTCGCTGCGGGCGTCCCCTCCGATCGCGTCCATTTCATTCGGAACGCGTGCGCCCCGCCGGAATCGCTCACCGAACGGAGGGCCGCCCGTTCCGAACTAGGACTTCTGGAGGAGGGGTTCGTCATCGGATGGGTCGGTCGCCTCAGCCCCGAGAAGGGCCTCGATGTCCTGCTCGATGCCTTGGCCCGCTTGCCGGACCTGCCCGTGACGCTGGCGGTCGTCGGAGGCGGGCCGGGCCGGCAGGCGCTGGAGTTGCACGCCGAACAGCTCGGGCTGAGCGGGCGCGTGGTGTGGTGCGGCGTCGTGCCCGAGGCGGTGCGGGTGTTCCCGGCATTCGATCTCTTCGCCCTCAGTTCCCGGAGCGAAGGCACGCCGGTCGTGCTCCTCGAGGCGATGATCACCGGCATCCCGGTGGTCGCTACGGCCGTGGGAGGGGTGCCGGATCTCCTCGCCCCCGACGGCGGCGTGCTCGTGGGGCCGGAGGATCCCGCCGCACTGGCCGCCGCGATCCGGGGGACGTTCGTCCATCCTGCGGGCGCCGAGGTCCGCGCGGGAATCGCGCGAGCCCGAGCGCAGCGTGAATTGGGCGTCGATGCCTGGGCAGCCAGTTACGAGGAGGTGTACGGCGGCGCACTCCAGGCGCGGCGCGGCGCGGCGTGAGCGAGATTCTCCTCATCGTAGGCCTCGCGGTGTGGGGATACGCCTACGTCGGATATCCGCTCCTTCTCCTGACCGCCGAGCGAGTGCGACGCCGGCGATCCGGCTGCTACTCCCTCCCCGACGCTCCCCGGTTGAGCATCACGATTCCGGTCTTCAACGGCGCCCCCACCATCGGTGCGGCCCTTGATGCGTTGCTTGCCTGCGACTACCCGGTCGAGCGGCGCCAGATCGTAGTCGTCTCCGACGGCTCCACCGATGCCACCGACGAGATCGTCCGCGGGTACGCCGCGCAAGGAGTGGCACTCGTCCGGATCCCCGTCAGGGGCGGCAAGACCGCCGCGGAGGCGGTGGCGGCTCCGCATCTGCGGGGAGAGATCGTGGTGAACACCGACGCTTCGGTGCGGCTCGATCGGCGGGCGCTGCGGGCACTGGTGGCGGCGCTCGCGGATCCCAGCGTCGGGGTCGCCTCGGGGCGGGACGTGAGTGTCGCGCCGGATGCCCGGCTCGCGCCGGGGGAGTCGGCCTATGTCGGGTACGAGATGTGGGTGCGGAACTTGGAGACGCGCGCGGGGGGTATCGTGGGGTCGTCGGGATCGCTCTACGCCATCCGGACGCCGCTCCACCGCCGGGCCTTGGCGCCGAACTTGAGTCGAGACTTCGCCTCCGCGCTCATCGCCCGGGAGTCGGGGTATCGGGCGGTCTCGGTCCCCGACGCGATCTGCTACGTGCCCCGCAGTGGGTCGCTTCGCCGCGAGTATCGGCGGAAAGTGCGCACCATGGCCCGCGGCCTGGCGACCCTCGCCGCCTTTCGATATCTCCTCGACCCGCGGCGCCGGCCCTGGTTCGCATGGAGGCTCTTCAGCCACAAGCTGTGCCGCTGGCTCACCCCCTTCGCCGCCGTGGCAATCGTCGTCGGTCTCTTCTTCAGCGCGATCACATCCCTCTGGGCGGCGGTCGGCCTGGCCGGCGCCGTGGCCGTGGCGCTTCTCGGCACCATCGGATGGGCCCGGGCCGATGACGGTCCGCTGCCGCGCATCCTCTCCGCGCCGGCGTACCTGCTCTGCACCACCCTCGCCGGGCTGGCCGCTTGGTACCAGGCGCTCAATGGCGGTGCCCGCGCGACGTGGGAGCCGACGCGGCGCACCGCCCATTCCCTGCGTTAGGCCGCATTCGTAGCCACATAGACCCTGCGCGACTGCTATGGGAGAGGCCAGAAGCTTCCATGACATCTCCACGCCAAGACCGGAGGCCATCAAGCAGCAGTTCAAGAGCATCAAGGTTCTGTTCATTGCTGGCTTTGGGCCGGTTGTGCTTGACACCACGCCGGCTAAGGAGTTGTACGGAACGGTCCTAGGCATCCGATTCAAAGAGGAGAGCGGAGGCTATCTCCACACCGAGTCGCTCCAAGGCGCGAAGACCTTTGCCCTCTGGCCGCTTTCTCAGGCAGCGCAATCCTGCTTTGGCACCGATACCTGGCCCAATGACAGTCCTGTGCCCCAAGCCTGGCTCGAGTTCGACGTGGAAGACGTCGAAGAGGCGACCAAAGCGCTTGAGGCACGGGGCTATCGAATGCTCATAAAGAATAAGAAAGAGCCGTGGGGACAAACCTCAGTCGCCTCCTTGGTCCGGAAGGGCTGTTAATCGGGGTCACCTTTACACCGTCCTTCCGGGCTCAATAACGTCGCCCGACTTCATTCGGACCAACGCCAGCCTCGAGCGCGGTGCCGCCTAACCAGCGCTTGGAGCTGGCGGGCGAGGGACGCGCCAAGTCCCGTAAATGGAAACGATGAATTCGTTGCTGCTGGTGAGGTGCCCGCAGCTCAAGCGCGGCCGTTAGACCGCTTCAGCGCCCGCGACGCTGGAACATCACCGGCAGCGTCCGCCACATGATCCGTAGATCCTCCGCCGCCGACTGCCGTCGCAGGTACTCGAGGTCGAAGGTCAACTTGCGGCGCACGTCGTCGAGCGTCTGATCGTACGGCAGGTTGACCTGGGCCCAGCCGGTGATGCCGGGCCGGACCAGCTGCCGACGACCGTAAGCGGTCAGGTCCCGCTTGAGTCGGCCGAAGATCGAGGGCTGTTCCGGCCGTGGTCCCACCACGTTCATGTCCCCCAGCAGCACGTTGAAGAGTTGCGGAAGCTCATCGAGGTGCGTCCGCCGGAGCCATCTGCCGATGGGGGTGATCCGGGCTTCATCCGCCCCAGCCCACACCTGCAGGTCGCCGTTCCGCGGTGCCGGGCGCATCGTTCGGAACTTGTAGATGGCGAATGGGCGTCCACCGCAATCGTCCTGGCGGCGGCCGTTGAATGCGGCCCGGCGATGGCGCCGTCGGTTGAGGCCGACGCGGGGCTGGGTGTAAAGGATCGGGCCCGGCGAGCTCACCCGGACCAGCGCGGCGATGACCAAGATGAGCGGTAGCGTCACCACGAGCCCGACGAATGCGACCGCGGCGTTGAGCCAACGCCGGGCGGGTGGCTCTGGGACCCCGAAGGGTGAACTCCACGCCCCCAGTAACGTGAGTCCCCGGACGCGTTCGCCTGGAAGCGGAAGGGTGAGTGGCATACCCCCTCACCTCGCAAGCGGCGTGCGAGCGTCCCCGGTCGGACTGGGCGGCCTAAGTGATTGTCGGCATTGGTGTACCGGAAGTTGCGCGGATGACGTTGGGGGACCGCGATGTCGTGACCGAGCGTCGGCTGTCGATACACCGCCACGCTCACGGCGCGAGGGGCATCGACAGCTCAAAGAAAAAGCGGGTGCCGGTGCGCGGTTGCGTCACCAGGTCGAGTTCGCCGCCCATCGCGGCGACCAGGCGATGGCAGATCGCGAGGCCGAGCCCGGCGCTGTTGAAGTGACCGCGCTGGCCCGCGGGATGGGTATGGAACGGCTGATACAGGGTCCGGAGCGCCGCCGCATCAATCCCCCGTCCGGTATCCGCGACCGCGAATTCCACCCGGTCGGGGGCGGTGGCGCGGGCGGTGATGGCGACCTCACCCTGATCGGTGTACTTGAGCGCGTTCGTGGTGAGGTTGAGCAGCACCCGGCTCAACGGCCGGGCGTGCCCGATCCGACGATCCGCCGTCGGCGATTCCAGCCGGATTTCGAGCCCGCGCTCCTCGGCCATCGGCGCGGCGGTGTCGCGGAGTTCCGTGAGCACATCCGAGAGCGAGAATGCCGCGGGTTGAATCTCGTCGAGGCGATTGTCGCTGCGGGCCAGCTCCACCATGTCGCTGGCGGTCTGGCAAAGGCAGAATGCGGCGCTGTAGATGAGGCCGAGTTCCCGGCGCTGACGGGAGGTCACCGGTCCGCTCCTGCCGCTCTGGAGCTGCTCGGCGAGCATCAGCACTGCACTCAAGGGTGAGCGGAGGTCATGGGCCATCTCGACCACGAGGTCGAGCCCGCCGGTCTCGGGCAGGTAGCTCGGAATCTTGGCGGTCCGGATCGGCGGTGCTTGGGCTGCCGGGGACCGGGGCGCAGCCGTCCTGGCGGTCAGAGGCAGCGCGGTCATTGGAGCGCGAGGGCCGCATCCGGGTGGGCGGATCCCGGCTCGGGCCCGGGTCCCGGTTCCGGTTCGGATTCGATCACCCACCCGCCGCGGAGGTTGCGGTGGAGCTTGTGGCGTTCCATCAGCCGGTAGAGCGTGGTCCGGTCCACTCCGGCAAGGCGTGCTGCCTGGGAGACGTTCCCTCCCGCGCGATTGATGAGCCAGGTGAAGTACTGGGTCTCGAACTGCGCGAGGATCCGTTCCCGCGCGTTGTGATAGGTGTCCTCGAGGAGCGATGAGACGAGCGACACGGTATTCGCCTCGACCGGTGCGGCCCCGTGCTCCTCGTTGATCTGGAGGTCCGACGCGGTCAGGCGGGCGCCCGGCTCGGCGAACACGGCGACATGCTCGATGACGTTCTGCAGCTCGCGAACGTTGCCCCGCCACGGGTGCGTCGCCAGTGCTCGCAGCGCCGATTCCGTCAGCTCGGGACGCTCGGCGCCGCGGACCCGGTGGCGGGACCAGGATTGCGTGAGGAAGTGGTCAGCCAGGAGCGGCAGGTCCTCCGGCCGCTCGCGGAGCGCGGGAAGCTGGATCGGGACCACGCACAGGCGGTAGTACAGGTCCTCCCGGAGATCGCCGGAATGGACGGCGGCCGCGGCGTCGCGATTGGTCGCCGAGATGAATCGGACGTTGACCACGGCGTCGGTCGACTCGCTTCCGACCCGGCGCACGACCCCGTCCTGGATGACCCGCAGGAGTTTCGCCTGGAGCGACTTCGGCATCTCCCCCAACTCGTCGAGGAAGAGCGTGCCTCCGTTGGCGGTCTCGAGCAGGCCGGGCTTGTCGCGAACGGCGCCGGTGAAGGCGCCCTTCTTGTGGCCGAACATCTCCGATTCGAGCAGGGTCTCGGGGATCGCCGCACAGTTGACCGCGACGAACGGCCGGCTCGACCGACGGCTGTGGTGATGGATGTACTGGGCCACGACCTCCTTGCCGCTTCCGCTTTCCCCCGTGATGAACACCGACGCATCGGTGAGGGCCACGCGGCGGGCCAGCTCGATCGCACGACGGAAGGCCGGGGAGGTCCCCAGCAGGGTGAATCGCGTCGCGCCCGCCTGGGCCGTGGCGAGCGCCGCTTCCCGCTCCTCGGTCTCGTCGGCCACGACCAGCGTGTGCGCCGCGCGCGCCACCAGGATCTCGAGATGAGCCGCCGAGAATGGCTTGGGGAGATAGTTCCACGCCCCTTCGCGCAGGGCGTGAAGGCTCGAATCGACGCTCGGGTTTCCCGTCATCACGATCACGAGACAGGCCGCGTTGGCCGCGAGGGCCGCTCGCAGGACGGCAAGGCCGTCGACCTGCGGCATGAACAGATCCGCAAGCACGATGTCGAACCGCCGCCGCCCGAGGGCATCGACTGCGTCCTGCCCCCGCGCGCAGACGGTGACGTCGTAGCCCTCCATCCGGAGGACCGTTGCGCAGGTCCCACGCAGCGTGGGCTCGTCGTCGACCACCAGTATCCGGATCTTCGCTTTGGCTTCCGCCGAGATCGGCAGCAATGCACCGTCACCCACCTTGGGTTCAGCCGGTGCCCGCGGAGCCCCCGCGACACTCTCCGGTATTTGTACGGAGCCCGTTGCGCTCACGGTTCACATCCCTGTGGCCGAGTGGAACCCGACTCCAAGGCAGGGATCGGGCCAAGCTGTCGCTCCCCCGCGGCGGCGCGATCCCGGCGGGAGATGCACCGACCTGTGGCGAGTGGAGTGCCCCACGGTGCCTCGATTTGTTGCCCGCGTGAGCCTCCGTCCCCCGAGGGCGGCTCCCCGTCCGTCGGGCGGCGGTATCGGACTTGCACGTGGGCAGAGGCATGAGATCTCTTCGCGGGACCACGACTGTGACAGACATCACCTCACCCGACGGCGGCGCGTCGTTGCCAGGTCGCGAGCGCCATCACCCCCTCCCGTCGGCGATCGGGGAAGAAGAGGAACCGCTCGACTGGCGCCGCCTGGCCGGAGCGGTGTGGCGGTTTCGCTGGCTCGTGCTGGCCATCGTGGTCGTCGGTAGTGCGGCCGGGTTCCTGGCCTCCCGTGTTGTGCGTCCGCGCTATGTGGCGCAGGCGACGATCTGGATCGACTCCCGGGGTGGCCACGAAGGGGCCCAATCGGAGATGGCGCCGCTCCAGCCCGAACGGCTGCTCGATCCCGAGGCCTGGACGGACCTGCTCCAGTCGTACATCGTGCTCGACAGCGTCGTTCGGGAGCAGCGCCTCTACCTGACCTTCAAGGACCCCGCGGATGTCCAGCTTGCCGCGGGGTTCGACCTGGCCGATGGTTTTCATCCCGGCGATTACGCCCTGTCGATCGACGGAGCCGGCGGGGGCTACGTGCTTCGAACGTCGGACGGGCATGAGATCGAGCGGGGCTCGGTGGGCGACTCGATCGGCCGGAGCGTCGGCCTCCGATGGAAGCCGGCACCGTCCGAGCTGCCGGCGGGCCGGGCCGTCGCCTTCAGTGTGCTCACCCCACGCGACGCCTCCCGCCAGCTCGCCCAGCAACTCACGGTCCATATCGACCCGGAGGGGAATATCCTGCGGATCGAACTCGAGGGGACGGCGCCGGCTCGTATCGCGTCGGTGGTCAATGCGATCGCCGGACGGTACGTCGCGGTCGCCGCACAACTCAAGCGCCAAAAGCTGACGGAAGTAACGGGAATCCTCGGCCAGCAGCTCCAGGCGGCACAAGGCGGCCTCAGCGGCGCCGAGGGTGAGCTCCAGGCGTTCGGCATCCGGACGGCGACCCTTCCGCGCGCGCCCCTCGATGCCCCGACCGCCGCCGGGGCAGGTGACAAGGTCAGCGCGGCCACCACCCCGGTGGTGGAGCGGTACTTCGCGCTGACGGCGCGGCGCGATCAGTTGCAACAGCAGCAGTTGGTGATCCAGCGCGCGCTCGGCGAGCTCGACAGCGGGGGGGCCGCCGCCGACGCCCTCGCCGCCCTCCCCGCGGACGCGGGACGCCCGAGCGCACTCTCGCAGGCGCTCACCGAACTCGCCAGCAAGCAGGCGGAGCTACGGACCCTGCGATACCGGTATTCCGACAACTACCCCGCGGTCGTACAGTTGATCGCCGACGTGTCGACCCTCGAACACCAGACGATCCCCGGCCTCGCACAGCAGCTGTCCGCCGAACTCGACGCGCAGCGCCGCGGCCTCTCTCCTGAGGTCGCACAGGCGGCGGCGGATCTCCGCGGCATCCCGCCCCGGACGATCGAGGAGGCCCGGCTGCGTCGCAGCGTACAGCTCGCAGAGAACCTCTATACCGAACTGCAGCAGCGCTACGATGAGGCACGACTCGCTGAAGCAAGTGCTGTGTCCGACGTTCGCGTTCTCGATGCCGCCGTCCCCTCGCAGAAACCCGTCAAGGATGCGACGCTCCGGCTCCTCCTCCTTGGCCTCGGCGGCAGCTTGGGGCTCGGCATCGCGCTGGCCGCGTTCCTCGACAAATCGGATCGAAGCGTCCGGTATCCGAGAGAGGTCTCCCACGGGATGGGTCTGTCGATCCTCGGTGCCGTTCCGCACCTGCGTTCCGCGGCGCGCGGCCACGGCGGTGCGCCCCTGGTGGAGTCCACCGACGCCGTGGTCGAAGCGCTGCGCGGGATCCGCTTGAGCCTGCTCTATGCAGCGACGCCGGATGAACCGCTCGTGCTTGCGATCAGCAGTCCGGGAAGCGGCGAGGGAAAGTCATTCGTTGCGGCCAACTTGGGCTTGGCATTCGCCGAGGCCGGCCAGCGCACCCTGGTCGTGGATGGTGACCTGCGCCGCGGCCTCCTTCACCGACGCTGCGGGCTCCAGCGGATGCCGGGGCTCACGGAGGCGATACGGGAGACGGCCTCGTTCGAAACGGTGGTTCGGCCGACCGCCTACCCGGGGCTGAGTCTCCTGCCCTGCGGCTCCCGGGCCCAGAACGCTCCGGAACTGCTGGGCGGCGCCGGCATGCAACGGCTCCTCCAGAAGGCGCGGGCCACCCACGACGTGATCATCATCGATACGCCGCCGCTGGGCGCGTGTGTCGATCCCTACATACTGGCGACAGCGGCCGGGCGCCTCGCTGTGGTCCTCCGCGCCGGGGTGAGTGAGCGCGAAGTGATGCTGACCAAGCTCGACACACTCTCCGGGCTCCCGGTCCGGATCCTGGGCGTGGTGCTCAACGACGTACCACTGGAGACCGCGGCCTACCGGAGCTACGCCTACCATCTGTCCGGCTACGAGGCCATCGAGGAGGGTGGAAGTCGGGTGGTCCGGTGAAGTCTGCTACGGGACCATCGATGGGAGGCAGGCTGGTGGCGAGCCCGGCGCGCTCTTCCGGGCAGCGGCCGCCGCCTGGGTCACGATGTCGATCGGCGAGGTAGGGGTGTACCCGAGGTTCGCGACGGCGTGGTAACCGGCGCTCACGGAGATGGGCTCGCCACCGTCGCCGACCAATTCACTGATGGCCCCCAAGTAGCGCTGCGCGAGCTTGCGCGCCCCTTCGAGGTCGGTGTCGGGGGCCAGCACCACCACCTCATCGGGGCCGAGTCTGGCCACGGCATCCGAGCTCCGCCGTTGGTCCCGGAAGACTTGGGCCCATCCCGGGACGCTCGCCGTGACCAAGCTGCTCCCCTCCCGGGGCTCGAACGCGAACACGACCGACGCGACCGGAGCGTGGGAACGAAATGCGTCCGCGCCGATCTCGCGCGCCCGCCGGGCCAGGCCTTGGCGGTTATACAGGCCGGTCGAAGGGTCGGTGAGTCCGGCAGACTGGATCCGATCGCATTCGCGCTTGGCCCGGACGTAGGTGTCGACCCGAAGCAGGAGCTCCGGCGTATCGATCGGAGGGGTCACACATTCCCACGCTCCGGAATCGAGGAGTGTGAGGCGCTGCTGTCGGGTAAACGGGGTGCCCCCGGTCACGAACACCGGCGTGATGGGGCCCATCAGCGTCGCCAGCCGCTTGCAGGTGTCGAGCACACCGCCCCCGGAGAGATCGGCGTCGACCGATACCAAGTCCGGCGAGGAATTCTCGACCTCCCGCACCAGCATCTCCTGCGTGGTCGCCCGGCTGACCGCGAACCCCCGCGGCAGGAGCAGGCGCTCCAGCCAATGCGGTCCTCGCGAGGCACTTGCCACCACCATCAACGGTGTAGGCGACACCAATTGCAGGTCTGGCATCGGGGTGGAGTCCTCACGGATTCAAGGTTCGACGGTCACATCGGTGCAAACCCGGGGCCGGGATTGTGGTGCGATCCGGAGCCAATCTGTCGCGTCGTCGCCACGCCGTCTGCGGGGGCGGCGATGGGAGGAATGCCCCTAACTCGTTGTCCGCGCGTGGCATGGCGACGCCGGCACAACCCGCAGCGGCGCGGCCCCAAAGTTGAACTAGCGGCGGTGCGCATACACACCGGCGCGACTCGGACGACAGAACCGGCTGCGGAACGCCGCGGCCAGACCAGTGGGACGAAGATCGGAGCCTTGGACCGATGTGTGGAATCGTGGGGTACCTGGGCCCGCGTGATGCGGCCGAGATTCTGCTGGCGGGGCTCGACCGCCTCGAATATCGCGGCTACGACTCGGCGGGCGTGGCGGTGCATGACGGAGCGAAGCTTCAGGTCCGGAAGGTGGCGGGGCGGGTGCTCCGCCTTCGCGAACTCCTGGGCCGCGAGCCGGTCAGCGGGACCTGCGGCGTCGCACATACCCGCTGGGCGACGCATGGCGCCCCCACCGACGCCAACGCCCATCCGCATCTCGATTGCGCTGGCGCGATCGCGGTGGTCCACAACGGGATCATCGAGAATGCGGATCTCCTCCGGGCCCGGCTCGAGTCGGAAGGGCATCGGTTCGTCACCGAGACGGATACCGAGGTGCTTGCCCACCTGATCGAAGGCGCCGAAGGGGTCGAGCTCGAGGAGCGAGTCCGTTCGGCGCTGGCGGCGGTGGAGGGGACCTACGGCCTGGTGGTGAGCTGCGCTGCGGAGCCGGGAAAGCTCGTGGCGGCCCGCCGGGGCAGCCCGGTGCTGCTCGGCATCGGCCAGGGGGAGTTCTTCGTGGCGTCGGATCCCACGCCTCTCCTGGCCCACACCCGCTCGATGGTCTCGCTCGACGACGGAGACATGGCCGTCCTCACCCGGACCGGCTACCGGATCCTCGACGACGCGGCCCATCCGCAGTCGCGCACGGTCGACGACATCACCTGGGATCCCGGGACGGCGGAGCTCGGCGGGTACCCCGATTTCATGCTCAAGGAGATCTGGGAACAGCCGGAGACGCTCCGGCAGACGCTCCGGGGCCGGGTATCGGTGTCCGACGGAACCGCACGGCTCAACGGACTCAATCTCTCGCCAGAAGAGTGCGCCCATCTCGAACGCATCGTCATCGTC
>JBIOIC010000020.1:0-14952 GCA_044449625.1 Gemmatimonadales bacterium
CCTTTACACCGTCCTTCCGGGCTCAATAACGTCGCCCGACTTCATTCGGACCAACGCCAGCCTCGAGCGCGGTGCCGTGTGAATTCAACTTCGAAGTGCACCACTGGGGCATGGGCTCAGGCATAGCATTCCTCCGGGGTCAGATAGTGGTGCCGCTTGCGCGGGCGCTGGTTGAGCTGCTGAGCGATGGCCGTGCAGTCGGCTTGGGTGAGCTGGGCTAAGTCCCGGCCCTTGGGGAGATACTGGCGGACCAGCCCGTTGGTGTTCTCACAGGTGCCCCGGGTCCAGGCCTGGTAGGGCGGCGCAAAGTAGAAGCGGCCGCGGGTGGCTCGTTCGATCGGCTGATACTGATGGAATTCGGTGCCATTGTCAGCGGTGATCGTCCACACCCGGCGCCGCTGGGCCTGGAGCAACTGGATCGCGCGGCGCCGAATGACCGCCGCGGTCCGATTGGCCAGCTTGCCGAGCAGGAGGAGGCCGGTTTTCCGCTCGACGAGGCTGAGCACGCACGCCGGGGTCCCGGCGCCGGCCATCGTATCGATCTCCCAATCGCCGATCCGTTGACGGGCGTCGACGAGGGCGGGGCGGTCCGCCAAGGGGCGTTTGCCCGCCAGGCGGCCCCGGCGCTCGTAACTCCCGTACCGCTTTCGCTTGAGCTTGGAGGCGCAGCGCAGGAATCGCCACAGGTCGCCGCCCCGGCGCTTGTTGCGCCAGATGAAGCGATAGATCGTCTCGGGACTGATGTGCAGCCGCCCCTGCCGGCGCAGGGTGCCGGCGATCTGCTCCGGGCTCCAGCGCTCGCTGAGTCGCGTCAGGATCAGGGTCCAGTCGGCGACGGAGAAGCGCCAGCGGCGATGGGCGAGGTGGCGGCGGTTCTGGGCTTGGCGTTGGGCCAACACCGGCCGGTATGCCCCGTCACGTGGCGTGGCATTGCGGTGCACTTCCCGGCTCACGGTGCTGCGGTGGCGGCCGAGCTCCCGGGCAATCACCGCGAGCGAGCGCCCGGCTCGCCGTCCCACGGCAATGGCGTACCTTTCCTGCGGGGTCATCTGGCGGTAGCACATGAGAGGCTTCGGTCTCTTGGCGGAGATTGGAAGTCTACCAGCCCGCCAGGTGGCCTCTTCCACCCGTCGCCGTGTTGCACTAACAATGTGAATCCGCGCCGCCTAACCAGCGCCTGAAGCTGACGGCCCACGGCGGCCGCTTGATAGGGAACGAGTCTGCCTTGATGGCGGCCGCTGCGGGCCGCAGCTCAAGCGCGATCGTTAGGCGTCAGGGCTCGGGAACTTCGAGGTCACGGCAGATCTTGCGGGCGATGTCGCCCGCCGGGAGGCCGCCAGCATCGGGCACGCGGGCCGCGTCCAGTTCGTGCTCGGTGATTTCCGGACGGCCGCCGCTTCCCTTGAGGCGGCCGACGTAGTCACCTTGGACCGGGTGGTCTGTTGCGATCCGGACGATGCATCGCTCCTGCCGCTGGCGGCCGATCGCGCGCGCCAGGCCTTGGCCCTGAGCTTCCCGCGCAATCGCTGGCTCGTACGGTTGTTCGTCGCTCTCTCCAATACGTGGCGCCGCGTCCGCGGGACCGACTTTCGCGTGTATGTTCATCAGCCTGCAGCAATGGACGCTCTTCTGCGGCGACGTGGACTCCATCGCACGCGCGCAAGCGCGACGTTCGTGTGGTCCATCGAAGTCTGGGAGCGCGCGCTTTGACCGGCGCTTGGAGCTCGCGGGCCGCGCCGGGACCGACTGCCGTCTATCCGGTCCCGAGGAGGCGCTCGGCGATCTCCGGCAGCATCGGGTCGACGGCGAGCGTGTAGTGGGTGGTGTTCGGCACGATCGCGAACTGGTTGGCGGGCCGCCGTGAGCCATCGATCCCGGCATCGTGCTGGCCGCCTCCCAAGGCCTTCCAGAACTCGACCATGTGTTCGGGCCGGATGGAGTCGGCGTCGGCAAAGACCAGCAGTGTGCGGGCACGGACCTTGGCGACGTCGGCGCTCCAGTCAAAGGGGCGCTTGGTCAGGTCACCGATCTTCCTGAAGAGGTTCGTCCAATCGACATCGGGATAGGCCCGCCCCAGCGGCGATGCCTTGACGGCACCACCGAGCATGGCAGCGTTGGCCTCCAACTGATCGAAGGCCGTCACCACCTCCGGATAGGAGCCGTCCTGCCTCATCGTTCCGGCCATGAGCACGAGCCGGTCGACCACGTCCGGATGGCGGATGGCGGTCTGCAGCGCGACGCCGGCGCCCAGCGAGTAGCCCATGACGTCGGCCTTGCCGAAGTTCAGATGGCCGATCAGAGCCGCAATGTCGTCGCTCAGCGTCTCACAGCGCAGTGGCCGGTCGGTGTCCGGCGTGCGCCCATGCCCCTGGAGATGGACGGCGATCACCCGCCGGCCCCTGGCCAGCGCGGCCAGATTGCTCCCGAAGCTGTCCGGGTCGACGCCCCCGTGCAGAAGAATGAGCGGCTTGCCCGCGCCATGCACGCTGTAAAAGAGATGCTGGCCGTTGACGTCGGCAAAATGCGCATTCGACGCGGCGGGGGTCTCCTTCCGCGCCGCGCCGCCTGCCTCGCATCCACTCGCCGTCAGCACCGCGGTCGCTGTGGCGGTCATCAGGAAATCGCGTCGGAGCATATCGCCCTCACGTCGCGCCGAACGGGCGCTCGTCTCCTCCTTCAGGCTTCCGCCTTGCACACGGCATCGAGGCGGGCGTAGCTATGCTCCATGCCGTCGGTCATGCCGGTGGAGACGGCGTCATCACGCCCTTCCTTCGACGCGAACGTCAGATTGCAGACGAGCGTCGTGGCGCCGTTCTGCTCACTGAGTTCCAGTGACACGATGCAGGGATCGCCCGCCGGCATGGCGCCGCCGATATCGCCCGGGTCGTAGTGTTGTTCGTGGACCATCTTCGACGGGCCGTCGACTTCGGTGAACGTGCCGAAGAAGCCGAACTGCTTGCCGTCTTCGCGGCTTCGCCACTGCCACCGGTATGTGCCGCCGACGCGGACATCCATGTCGCACACCGGCATGTCCCAGCCATCATAGCCGAGCCATTGCCGCATGAGTGCGGGCTTGGTATGCGCATCCCACACCAATTGACGGGGCGCATCGAATGTACGCGTGACGCGAACGTCGCGGTCACTCGGCAATGTCACTTCCGCGGGCTTGGGCATCGTTTTCTCCTGGGTGCGTCATCGTGATTGCGCGCCGACATATCCGCGTCATGGTCTTGTACGCTTGGGCTTGGACGGTGTGGCCTGGAGTTCTTCGAGCAACGCATCGAGGCGCCGGTAGTTCTGTTCGAAGATCCCGCGGTAACGTTCGATCCAGTCCACGGCCTCCCCCAATCGCTTCGGTTCCAGCGTGCGTGGACGCCGTTGCGCATCGACGCCCGTCGAGATGAGGCCGGCGCGCTCAAGCACCTTCAGGTGCTTGGAAATGGCCGGCTGGCTCATCTCGAACGGCTCGGCGAGTTCCGTCACGGTGGCTTCCCCCGTCGCCAGGCGCGCCAGGATGGCGCGGCGGGTGGGGTCGGCCAGGGCGGCGAAGGTCAGGTCGAGGCGTTCCAAAGCTTGCATAACCACCTATTTCCATAACGTTATGGTAATATACAATGGCGAACCGGCCCGGTCAAGGCTGGTGGGCCATATTTCCAAGATGGGGCCTCTCGGCGTAGTACCTTGCGAGATCCTGTCGGACATCGATGCGGAGGCCCGAACGCATGGGGAAGCTCGTTTTCGGCATGATGCAGTCCCTCGACGGCTACGTCGATGGCGCCGCGGGCAAGCTGGAATTGCCCCCGCCCGGCGCCGCACTCGGCCGTCACTTCACCGATCACGTCCGCGGGCTCGCCGGCTGCTTGTATGGCCGCCGCATCTATGAGATCATGCGCTACTGGGACCTGGACCGACCGGAGTGGGATGCGGGCGACCACGACTTCGCGGCGGCGTGGCGGGCGCAGCCGAAATGGGTCGTCTCACGTACGCTGGCGTCGGTCGGTGCGAACGCCACCCTCGTCGGAGCGAATGTCGACGCGTTCGTGCGCAGACTGAAGCGGGACGTCGAGGGTGAGATCGACGTCGCGGGGCCCGCCCTGGCGGCGAGCCTCACCGACCTCGGTCTCATCGACGAGTACCGCCTCTACTTCCGCCCCTTCGTGCTCGGCGGCGGCAAGCCGTACTTTGCCGGCGCTCGGCCGCCGCTCCGCATCATTGCCAACGACCGCATTGGCGAGGACGCGGTCCGGTTGACCTGTGTCCCGGCCTGAACCCGCGACCCCGCCCGCCGCGTCGTCGAAGCGGCCGGTAGCTGCCGAGGAGACATCGTGACGGTCACACGGATGGACAATGTCGGGATCGTGGTGGAAGACCTTGACGCCGCCATCGTGTTCTTCAGCGAGCTCGGCCTTACCTTTGAAGGCCGCACGCACATCGAGGACGAGTGGGCCGGCCGGGTCACGGGAGTGCACGGGCAGCGCGTCGAGATCGCCATGATGCGCACCCCCGACGGCCACAGCCGCCTCGAGCTCTCGCGCTTTGTCGCTCCCGCCATCGCCTCCGACCATCGCCGAGCCCCGGTGAACTCGTTGGGATATCTGCGCGTCATGTTCGCCGTCGACGATATCGATGACACCCTCGCCCGGCTGCGGAAGCTCGGCTCGACGGTGGTCGATGAAGTCGTGGATTACAATGACATCTACCGGCTCTGCTACATCCGGGGACCGGAAGGCATTCTCATCGGGCTGGCCCAGGAGCTCGGGCGGCGGACCTCGCCCTGAGCACACTTCGAACCCACGCGAGGAGCACCGTGAGCAAGGTATTCGTGAACATCGGACTGACGCTTGATGGCTACATGGCGCCGGAGGGGATGACCATCGAGTATTGGGATCGGCCCGAATACAGGAACTGGGGCGCCAAGTGGGGTGCGCTGATGAGCTGGATCCTCAAGCAGCGATACTTCCGCGAGAACCTCGCGTTGAGCTCGGGAGGCGAGACCGGCCCAGTCAACGACATGCTCCGCGCCACCATGGAGCGCAGCGGGGCCAACATCATGGGCAAGCGGATGTTCGAACAGGGTGAACGCAGTTGGCCGGAGGAGGCTCCCTTCCACACCCCGGTGTACGTGCTCACCCACCAGCAGCGCGACCCGTGGGTCCGGCCGGGCGGGACGACGTTCCACTTCGTCAACGACGGGCCGGCCAGCGCGCTCCGGCAGGCTCGGCACTCCGCCGGGGGGCGTGACATCCGCATCTCGGGGGGAGCGGACGTGATCCAGCAGTACTTGACGATGGGGGCCATCGACGAACTGGAGATCGCCCTGGCTCCCGTGCTCTTTGGCGGTGGACGGCGCCTGTTCGAGCGCCTGGACGAGGCCGTACCCACCTATCGCGTCGACAGGGTGGTCGACACTCCGGACGCCACCCACTTGCGCTACGTGCGTCAGTGAGAGCGACCTGACATCCAGCTGCCGCCAGGGACGGGAATGGATGACCCGCGGCCTCCGCGCCTAGAACAGCCCCACCTTCCCCCGCACCGACTCGATGAGCTTGGCCGGGTCGTAGCCGACACCCTGCTTGAACACCAGGATGACGTGGGCGATGTCGGCGATGTGCGCCGCCGGATCCCCGTCGATCACCACCAGGTCCGCCTGCTTCCCCACCGCGATCGAGCCGATGCGATCCCCCCGCCCCAGGTAGGTGGCGCCGTTCAGGGTGCAGATCCTGATCGCCTCGAGTGGCGTGAACCCGTTGGCCACCAGCAGCTCCGCTTCCCATTGATCGGAGTATCCCGGGATCACCCCTCCGGCACCGGTCGGGTCGGTGCCCGCGATGAGGAGGCCCCCCGCACGCGAGAAGGCCAGCTCCATCGCGCCGTCGAGCGCGATCAGCTTGGTGAAGGGGGGCGCCGCACCGTGCTGGATCTGCGCATAGAACTGGTCGAACTGGGACTTGAGGATCGGATCGAGCACATCGAGCCCCGGCGGCACCGGCTGTCCCGGCACAAAGGTCTCGAAGACGGTGAGCGTCGACGTCACCGCCACGTGATGCGATATGAGATCCTGCACCAGGGAGGTGAACTCGGGGGACTTGGGATCGACGCTGCCCAGCGCAGCCAGCCCTGCCCCGCCCTGCCCGGGACAGAGGTCCGGCTGCTTGTCCTTCACGAAGTCCGTGGAGACGAAGAACCCGTGCTCCAGGTCATCGATGCCCGCGTCCGCCGCCTCACGGTAGGTCACTGAGCAGAGGTGCCCGGTGATCTTCAACCCCCGCTTATGCGCCTCATCCACCGCCGCCGCCAGCTCGGCGCGGGTGATGTTCATGTACGCCTTGAGTGACGTGGCCCCTGCGTCGGCCCAGAATGCCACGAACCGCCGGGCGTCCGCCGAGTCCTTGAGCGCGTACATCTGCGTGAAGGAGGAGGGGCCGTTCACATAAGGCGCCGTCGCGTCGATCCAGGGCCCCACCTCCGTGCCCGCCCTGATGGCCGCGGCCAGGTTGAGGTCGGCGTAGCCGCCGACGTTCCCGGCCGTCCGCATCGAGGTGACACCGCCCGCCAGGTAGAGCCGGGAGAAGCTCACGTAGTCCGCGCCGTAGACGCCCGGACCCGTCGGGTAATAGAGATGCTCGTGCATCATCACCAGTCCCGGGATCACCGACTTCCCGGTGAGATCCATCATCTGCGCGCCGCCGGGAACTCTGGTGGACGCAGCACTCCCCATCGCCACGATGTTCCCGTCTCTGAGGATCAGGGTCTGGTCGTCCCGCGGAGCGGCGCCGGTGCCGTCGATGACGCGCACGTGGGTGAGGGCGACCACGGTGGTGTCGACCACCACATATGGGCGGACATTCGGACCCAGGGTCGGGCGTTGGGCCAGCGCACCGGTGGGAGCCAGTGCGAGCATACCGCAGGCGAAGAACAGCGAAAAGCGCTTCATAGGAACCTCACTGGGGGTGTCCAACCTTCCGAAGCCGGCTACTTCATCGCGATCACGTGCTGCACCAGCTGGTCGATGGCGATCGCCGTGCCCTGATAGAAGCCCGACGTCTTGTTGGCCTCGAGATCCGCCTCATTCCGGTGCAGCGCCGTGAAGATGTAGCGCGTGCCGGTCCCCACCGTCTCCATCGTGATGATGGCGGTGATCGGGATGTCGTCAAAGACCGCCGGACGATAGCCCGGGAAGAGCATCGAGGTCCACACCAGCCGCTGCATCGGGATGGCTTCGAGGAAGCAACCGAGGTTGGGAACCTCCGGACCGCCGGCCACGGCGATGTCGATGCGGAAGATGCCGCCCGGCCGGACGTCCATTTCGGTCCGCACCACACGCCCCCACTGCCTGGGCATGTACCACTCCTTGAGATGCTCGGGTTTCGTCAACGCTTCCCAGACGAGACGGGTAGGCGCGTCGATGAATCGTTCGATCGCGAAATCGAGCTTGGGATCGATCGTGAATGGCTTGCTCATGATCCTGATTCCTTCTCCTTGAGGTCCTTGACGTACCGATCGAATCGGTCCAGTCGGGCTTCCCACAATTGCCGGCGTGCGGTCAGCCAGTCATCCACGACCTGGAGCCGTTCCGGGGCGATCTCGTAGGTCCGCACTCGCCCGCGCTTGGACGACCGCACCAGACGGCTCCGCTCGAGCACGGCGAGGTGCTGCACGAACGACGGGAGCTGCATCTCGAACCGTTCCGCCAGTTCGCTGACGGTGGCCGGTCCCCCCGACAGTCGCTCCAGGACCTTCCGACGAGTCGGGTTGGACAGGGCGTGGAACACCACATCAGCAACCGTGGATTGGACCATGTCCGGCACCATCCGAAGGTTCGGGTCATCCGACCTGCCCGAGGGATAGTACAGCCATCACATACTTTTGTAAATACCTAAGTATTGTTATCTTGGGAACGCCCCGGTGGCCTTGCCCATCGGGCCACCGCGTCGGACCATTCGTTGGCGGCCTGACCCGCCGGCGCTCCCTACACGATCCTGGAGGATGGTATGGCAGGCACTTCCGCTGGCGCGAAGACCACACCGGAGGCCGTGCTCCGATCCCTGATCGGGCGGTTCCCTCCCAAGGACCAGAAGCTCATCCGTGCTGTCCGGTCCGCGGTCCGCAAACGCCTGCCGACCGCCAACGAGCTGGTGTACGACTACACCTCCTCCCTGGTCCTCGCCTACACACCGACCGAGCTCGGCGCAGACGGGATACTCTCGATCGCCGCGCGGGCCGACGGTGTCCGTCTCTACTTCGGGCGGGGATCGCGATTGCCCGACCCGAAGAAACTGCTGCTGGGGTCGGCGGGGGTCCGCTTCATCGTGATGGAGACTCCCCGCCGATTGGCGCATCCGGATGTGAAGGCGTTGATCGCGGCGGCGATCGACGAGGCGGCAGTTCCCTTGCCCTCCAAAGGGCGTGGCAGACTCATCGATCGCTCAGCCGCTCAGGAGAAGCGGCGGCGGAAGGCGGTGAAGTGACCTCGGACATTGCAAGGCGCCGAGCAGTCCGCTGGCGGAGGAGGTCCTGCTGATCGGCTATCCGATCCTGCTGGGTCGGGGAAGCGCTTCTTTGCGGAAGAGACACCGGCGCGCGCCTTCGAGCTCGTCAGCACGAACGCCTTTCCGTCCGGCAACATCCTCAATACCTACAAGGTCGCCTGGCCTTTGAAGACCGGATAGTTCCACGAAGCGATCAGGAGGGATTCGTGCTGACCACCAGCGTCGTTGTGGTCTTCGGGCTCGTATTCTTTGTCATCTTCGTGGCCAAGCGTAGACCTCCCAAGTCGGGAGACTGATCGGCGCACCCGTCAGCTCCGGTAGCGATCGATGAGTTGGGCCATCCGCCCCATCGCGGCCACGGCCCGCTCGGGATGCTGGGAGAAGTTGAGACGCACGCTCCCCGTGGCATCTGGGCTGAATTCGGTGCCGGGGGTGACGGTCGCCCCCGCCTGCGCCCGCAAGGCCTGCACGAAGCCGTGCAGTGGAACGCGCAACCGGGGCAGTCGCGGGAAGAGATAACTGCCGGCCTCCGGTGTGCGCACCGCGAGGCCGCCGACCGTGCGAAGACGTTGCAAGATCCGGTCGCGGAGCGCTTCGTGCCGCGCGATGCGCTCCTGCAGCCATCCCTCGGGTTCCGCGAACCAGGTGCGCAGCACGGACTGGGAATAGCCCGGCGCTCGGAGGGAGACGATGGCCTGCAGCTTCTCCATCCGGTCGATGAGGTGCGCCGCTCCGCACGCCACTCCCAATCGATAGCCGCTCAGGGACTCCGTCTTGGACGGCCCCATGATCGTGATCACTTGCGAGGGATCGATCGACGACGCCCGCAGATGGGTATACCGCTGCCCGGCATACAGCAGGCGGGAGTAGAGCTGATCCACGATCACGGTGACACCGTACCGTGTGGCCAACTCGGCGATCCGCGCGATCTCCTCGGCCGCGTAGACCACGCCGGTCGGATTATTGGGATTCGAGAAGAGGAAGGTGCGTACCCCCGACCCGAACGCCTCCTCCAACTGACCGAGGTCGAGCCCGGCTCCCTCCGTCCGCGAGAGATAGTCCATCGGCACCGGCACGACGACGCCGCCAAGGAACTCGACCAATTTGCGGTTGGCGAAGTAGTCCGGGCGGACGATCGCCACCCGGTCCCCGGCCTGCACCGTCGCACCCAACGAGAGGAAGAGCGCCCCTTGCGTACCGGGGGTGATGATCAGCTCGCTCGCACCACTCACCGAGCGTCGGGTGAACGCTCCCAGCCGCTCCGCCACCTGATCGCGCAACTCGTCGCCACCCCGATACTCGGTGTAGGCCTGCTGGCCCCCGCGATGCACACCTGCGATGAACTCTTCCAAGGCGCCGGGCGTCGGGGCGAATGCATCGCCATTGACGTCACCGTGCGAAAAATCGACCGGCTCCCCGGGCAGCGGCGTTCCGACCAGCGTGACATCCGGAACGCCTCCGGACTGGCGGACCTCTTGTCCCGGCGCGTAGTCGGTGCCGAGGGTCGCGAACTTGTCCTGGATCGATGACATGTGGCCCTCGTACACCAGGTCAGCGTGATGTAGAACGTTGCCGCGGCAGCGGTCTAATCTACTGCCGACGCCGGAGAACGTACGGAGCTGAGCCCCGCCTCGCCATCGGGCGGGGCCGGCCACATCGGGGGATCGACCGCGGCGATCGGATTAGACGGATCCCTCTCCCGGCGTTAGAATAACCCGTCCCCACCTACGCTCGCCGAGGCTCCCATGACCCCGTTCCTGTCGTTGCTGCTGCCCATCGTCGTCGCGACGGTGGCAGTCTTCATCCTCTCGACGATCATCCACATGGCGATGCCGTGGCACAAGAACGACCACGCTGCCGTGCCGGATCACGATGCCGCGATCGCCGCCATTCAATCGTTGAAGCTCGCTCCCGACGACTACGCCGTCCCGAATCCGCTGCTGCCGGGAGGGGCCAAGAACCCGAATTTCATCGCGGATTTCGAGCGCGGCCCCACCTTCCACCTGACGGTGTTCCCTTCAGGCGGGATGCACATGGGGAAGTTCATGGGCGCCTGGTTCGCCTTCATGCTGCTCATTTCGGCGATCGCGGGGTGGGTGACCGGCTCAATCGTGCCACCCGGCGGCAATCTCCACGTGGTGTTCCATCTCTCGGCGATCATCACCGCCTGCTCCTATGGATTCGGCGCCTGGCCGCTCTCGATCTGGTATCACCGGAGGTGGTCGACGGCGTTCAAGGGGACGTTCGATGCGATCCTCTACGGCCTGGCGGCCGGCGCGGTCTTCATGTGGCTGTGGCCGAAGATGTAGCTTCGGTGAAATCACCCGAACGGGTGACGCGCGGAATCGGGACAAGTCCCTAGATTCGGCGCATCTCAATCCCACGGAGCGATCCAGATGAAGCGAGTCACCGGCATCGGCGGCATCTTCTTCAAAGCCAAGGACCCCAAGGCGCTGCAGGCCTGGTACCAGCGGCACCTCGGCGTCGATGTCCAACCTTGGGGTGGCGCGGCGTTCGACTGGACCGACGGTGACGGGAAGCCCGTCGGCGGGACGACCGCCTGGAATATCGCGTCGATGCAAAGCGACCAGTTCGCGCCTAGCACCGCGACGTTCATGGTCAACTATCGGGTGGAGGATCTCCACGCCCTGATCAAAGCGCTGCGCGAAGAAGGCTGCAACGTGCTCGAGAAGATCGACGATTCCGAATACGGCAAGTTCGCCTGGGTCATCGATCCTGAGGGGAACAAGGTCGAACTGTGGCAGCCACCCACCGGCCAGTGAGCGTGGCCTACGCCCCCTGAGCCTCCGCCCCTACGCACACTTCCGCCGCACTCACTTGCGCGGGACCCCCAATGGCCGAAGCCAAGACCAAGCCGATCAAGGTCACCCGCACTGCGTATCTCCAGGCAATCACCGACCCGCAGGTCCGGCGTAACGCCCGGGCCCTCGCCGGCCTCCTGAGCCGCACCACTCCCCTTGCACTTCTACAGGTGTGCCCATACACTCCCCTGTAGAAGCCAAAGGGGAGTGGTATGACCGACGCAGGCCTCGACCTCCCGCAGGGCACGCTGGATCTCCTGATCCTCAAGGTGCTCTCGCTCGGGCCCCAGCACGGCTGGGCCATCTCCGAACGGCTACACCAGGTGTCGCGGGCCACGCTCGACGTACCGCAGGGGTCGCTCTATCCCGCGCTGCACCGGCTCGAACGCCGGGGCTGGGTCGCCGCCCGCTGGGGGGCCTCGGAGAACAACCGCCGCGCCAAGTTCTATGAGTTGACGCGCTCGGGGCGGCGCCAGCTCGACGCCGAGGCGGCGCAATGGCGGCAGCTGACCGCAGCAGTGGCCTCGATTCTCCGGATGGCGTAGGCCGCCTATGCTGACCACCCTCCTGAGCGAACTCCGCTACCGACTCCGCGCCATCTTCCGGCGTCGCGCATTGGAGCGGGAGCTCGACGACGAGCTGCGCTTCCACCTCGACCAGGAGGCCGAGAAGCTCCGGCGCGAAGGCGTGGTCGAGGCGGAGGCGATGCGCCACGCACGCATTGCCCTGGGCGGTGTCGAAGTCGCTAAGGAAGCCGCCCGCGACGCCCGCGGCGTGGCCGCCCTGGAGCATCTGGCCCGCGACGCGCACTACGCCCTCCGTGCCATCCGCCGGAACCGGGGCTTTGCCCTCGTCATCATCCTCACCCTGGCACTCGGCATCGGTGCCAACACCGCCATCTTCAGCGTGGTGGATGCGGTGCTCCTCCGCCCGCTCCCCTACCCCGCCGCCGACCACCTTGTCACCATCGCCTCGTTCGTAAGCGGCACGCCGGACGGGGGCGCCACCTCCGCGATGGCGCTCTCCTACCCGGACTACGGGGATATCAGCCGGCTCACCGATGCGGTTGCCGGCGTGGCCGCCTACTCCAACGACCGCTACAACTTCCCCAATACCGACGGACCCCGCGAACTCCAGGTGACCCGGACCACGGCAGCCCTCTTTTCGGTGCTCGGCACCCCCCCGATCATCGGGCGCACCTTCAGCACCGGTGAGATGCACGATCCCGTGGCGGTCATCTCCCACGCTCTCTGGATCGGGAGCTTCAATGGTGACTCCACCGCCCTCGGCCGCTCGATCACTCTCGATCAGAAGAGCTACACCATCGTCGGGGTGATGCCTCCCGGATTCGCATTCCCCGACGCCGCCACCCAGGTCTGGATCCCCATCGGCCGGGCCCTCGCCGACGCCCCCGCGATGGCCGAGACCCGGATGTACCGGGCCTTCTCGACGATCGCGCGGCTGGCGCCGAGCGCGTCGCTGGACCAGCTGCGGCGCGACCTCGACCTCCTGGGCCAACGGATCACCGCCTCCGGAGAAGCCACCTCCAAGTTCGGCGGCGGCGAGCGCCTTGCCGCAACCCTTCTCCGCGACCAGGTCGCGGGCGACGTGCGCCAGCCTCTCCTCATCCTCGTCGGCGCCGTGGCACTGGTGCTCCTGATCGCCTGCGTCAACGCGGCCAATCTCCTCCTCGCACGCGCCAACGCGCGGGAGAAGGAGTTCGCCGTCCGCCGGGCCCTCGGTGCCGGGCGGGGGGCGATCATCCGCCAACTCCTGGTCGAAAGCGTCTTCTTGGCCCTGGCTGCGGCCGCCGTGGGACTGGTGCTCGCCGCCGCGGGGCTCCGCGCCATCACGGCCCAACTGCCACAGGGATACTCGGCAGGCATCGACGGGACCGTCCTCGCCTTCACCCTCCTCCTCGCCGTGGCCACGGGGCTCAGCTTCGGACTCTTCCCCGCCCTCCGCGCCTCGGCACCGGGGCTGGAGCAGTCGCTCCGAGACAACGCCAGCGGTAGTGTCGGCCGACCACGCCGCCGGGCGCGCAATGTGCTCGTGGTGAGCGAGGTGGCGCTGGCACTGGTCCTTCTGGTGAGCTCGGCCCTTCTGGTGCGGAGCTTCATCGGCTTGAACGGGGTCAACCCCGGCTTCGATCCGCAGGGGCTCCTCGCCGCGCGGATCCGTCTCACGCCGGCCAGGTACCCGGGCACGACCCAGCAACACCGCTTCTTTGCCGACGTGGTCGAACGGCTCCGCACCCGGCCGGGGATCGGCGGCGTGAGCGTCGCCGACGGGCCGCCGCTCTCGGGGATGGTCAACCAGGTGGGGATGCGCCCGCGGGATGTCCGGCCCGACGACCCTGATCAGTTCCTGGCCATCGCGGAAACGCAGGTGGGGCCCGACTTCTTCTCCACGATGCGGATCCCGATTGCCCGGGGCCGGGCCATTTCCGCGGACGATCGCGACGGCGCGCCGTCGGTCTGCGTGGTGAACCAATCCCTGGCGCATCGACTCTGGCCCGACGTGGATCCGATCGGCCAGGGGGGGCCGGGGCGACACGGCCCCTGCACCGTGATCGGGATCGCCGGCGACGTACGCAACGAGGCCCTGGAGCGTGCCGCGGATCCCGGCATTTACGTGCCGCTGGCGCAATCGGACCGGAGCATCGACGAGATGTGGGTGATGCTCCGCTCCGCGCACCCCCTGCGCACGATCCCGGACCTGCGAGCGGCGGTGCGGGCGGAGGATCCGACCCAGCCGATCGCGAGCATCTCGACCTACGACGCCATCATCCAGCTCCGCTACGCCAGCCTCCGGCTCATCACGGCACTCATCACCCTCTTTGCCGCACTGGCGCTGGTGCTGGCGGTCATCGGCATCGCGGGCGTCACCGCCTACGCCGTGTCGCAGCGCACCCGGGAACTGGGAATCCGGATCGCGCTGGGCGCCCGAGGCGTCGACGTGATCGCACTCCTCCTCGGCGAAACGGTGATCCTGGTCGGCCTGGGTCTGGTCCTCGGACTCGCCGCGGCATTCGGGGTGACGCGCTCCCTGCGCTCGCTCCTCTTCGGCGTGACGACGACCGACGTCGTGACCTATGCCGGCGCGGCCTTGGTACTCGGCTTGGTCGCCCTGATCGCGACCTACCTGCCGGCGCGGCGCGCGGGGCTGGTCGATCCGGTGGAAGCGCTGCGGCAGGAGTAACCAGGGAGGGGCGCCCCGGCCCGCACGCGCATCGGATACTGGCGGCCCGGCGGGACCCCCGCTACGCTCAATTCTGACCCGCGGCCGATTTGCGGGGCCCTTATGCGCCTGCCACCCCTCTTCCTGCTCTGCCTCCTCCTGGCCCGGCCGCTGGCGGGGCAGCAACCCGCTGCGCCCGACTCCGGGGCTCGCGATTCGATGCGGGTCTCATCTGGCGAGGAGGGCCTCCTCCTTGCGGTAGTCGGGGGGGCGCTCATCCTGGCGGCGGCACCCTCCGCCGTGCTGCTGATGCACCCCAACCCGGATACGGCACTTCAGCTTCCGACTCGCCACCTTGAGGGATACCTCGCCGCCGGCGTGGCGAGAACGTCGTCGTCGAACACGTTCACACTCGGCGAGCACATCGACCTCTTCGTGCATCACCTCTACGGATCGCTGGC
>JBIOIC010000021.1:0-14947 GCA_044449625.1 Gemmatimonadales bacterium
CCGAGGAAACCGCGATACCAGCCGTCGCCGAGGATGGCGCCGATCGCGTTCTCGCCGGGCACCAGGAGATGGGTGACGTCATAGGTCTGGTACTGCAGCCGCTTGGTGTAGCTGGTCCACCCGGGGGTGAACAGGTCGCGGCTCACCCGTTGCCCATTCAGGTGGAGCTCATACAGGCCGAGACTCGTGACGTAGATCCGCGCCCATCGCACCAGTCCCTTCACGTCGAACGCGCGCCGGAGCATCGGGGCCGGGGCGCCGGCCGAGTCGTGATCGGCGGCGGGCGGACGGATCCACCGGGCCGACCAGTCGTCGCGCGCAAGCAGGCCGGTCTCCCAGAACGCCGGGGTGCTCCAGGGGGACGCCTGTCCACCGGCGTCCCAGACCCGCACCCGCCAGCGATAGCGGGTACGCGATCGCAACGGAGGGCCGGCGTAGGCTTGGAAGAGCGATGCATCGGAGGTGACGCGGCCGGAATCCCAGAGCAGTTTGGCGCCGCGCTGCAGATCGGCGGAATCGACGGCGACCTGGATCTGGTAGGCGGATTGGACCGTGTTCCGTCCAGTGCTCTCAATCCGCCAGCTGAGACGTGGCGCGCCACCGTCGACGCCGACCGGATCGGTGAGGTATCCGGTCCGGAGGCCGGTGACGCCGAGCACCGCCTGTGCCGACGCGGAGCGCGCACCGGCGGCGACAAATAGGGCGACCACGATCCAACGGGCCCGCGGGGCCCGGCGTCGTCGTGGTGCCGGATACTCGATCAGCATAGTCGTGCTCGGCGCAGTGGTGGGGCGGATGTCCCGGCGAGGTCCGAGTGGAATGGACACCAGAACGCCGTCCGCCGCCACTCCCTCGGCGTCGGACGGCGTCGGTCCCGTGCCCAGGTCAGTGCTGGGCGTCGGCCAGTGCGCCGACGGCGCCGGCCAGCGTGTGGGCCTTCATCTGATCCGCCGCCGAGCGCGCATCGGTGTGGAGTTGCATCGCGAGCGCGTGGAGCGGATCCCGCCGAGCGGCGGCCGGAAGCTTCTCGATCCGGGCCAGCTCCAGTCGTGTGACGGCGATCTTGTCGGCGGCGAGGCCGTTGGTGCGTGCCAGCTGGTCGAGGTACGCCCCCGCCAGCGCGAAGCTCGCCGGCCACACCAGCTTCGGCTGGTCCTGCACGTTCAGGAAATCGAAGCGCACCGTCTTCGCGGCGTCGATCTCGTTTTGGGAGATGAACCCGCTCGGCTTGAGCTCGAAGATGTCGAGTCCGCGGGAGATCTCGGAGCTGATGATCAGGCCGTTGTACCAGTAGGCCGACCAGGAGCCGGCGGCCACCAGCTTGGTGGCATCCATTGGACCGCGATCGAAGAAGCCGATCTCCTTCGGATGCGCCGCATCGGTCCAGTCGAACACGGAGATCCCGCCCTGATACCACCCCTGGACCATGATGTCGCGCCCGGGGATCGGGATCAGCGAGCCGTTGTGCGCCACGCAGTTCTCGACCGAGGTCTGCGGAGCGGGGAGCTTGTAGTAACTCTGGAAGGTCATCGTATCGTGGGAGAGGGTGAAGATCGCGTCGGCACCCCATTCCGGCTTGTCGGTCGCGCGGCAGCGGGGCTGCAGGCCGCCGCCCCACTCATCGGAGAAGAGGACCTTGGTGCCGTCGTTGTTGAAGGTGGCCGAGTGCCAGAAGGAGAAGTTGGAATCGGCGACGGCGCCGATGCGCACCGGGTGGGCCGCATCGCGGATGTCGAGCAGGAGCCCGTAACCGGCGCAAGCGCCGCCGGCGAGTCCGATCGCCGGGTAGACGGTGATGTCGTGACACTGGGTCGGTCCGGTGCGGGTGGGCGGCGGACCGACCGGCCGGGCCCGGCGTGCGGTGTCGCCCCGGGCCACGCGGGCCGCTTCAGCGGCGGCGCGGCGCTGGGCCGCCTCGGCCGAATCGGCGGGGGTCTCGCCGTGACGGGCCGGAGCGGCCAGGTCGTTGAAGATCCTGGGTGAGCTCACGATCGCCGCCTGCTCCGGATGCGCCAACGGGACCTTGATGACCTCAATGCGGAAGAGGGCGGTGTTGGAATCCTCCGCCATCTGCCCGCTGGAGCAGCCGGGGAGTTCGTTGGAGGAGCGGACCGGGGCGGAGCCGGAGACATAGATGTAGATGTTGTCCGGATCATCGGGGGGCGTCACCAGCGTGTTGGTGTGGGAGCCTCGGCAGGTCTGCACGATGGTGATCGGCTTCGGATGGCTGATGTCGGTGATGTCGAATATCCGGATCCCGCGGGCCCGCTCCTTGCTGACCGTGTCCGCCACCCCCTGGATGCCGCAGTCGGTCCGGCCGTTGGTGGCCTCCCCGGAGACGAACATCAGGTTCTTGTAGACCGAGACATCGCTCTGCGAGCCGGGGCAGACGTAGGCCATCCGGAGCGTCGGGTGGGTGGGCTTCGAGATATCCCATACCTGATAGCCGCTGAAGTTCCCCTGGATGACATAGTTGCCGCTGAAGGCGATGTCGGAGTTGATCAGGTTGAAGTTGCCGGGGGTGCTTTTGTTCATGAAGTCGGCCGACGGCGGCGTGGTCGAGATCAGGTGGAGATTCCACGAGGCCTCGGCCGCGTTCATCCAACCGGCGCGGAGACCGACCCGTGGATCGGGGGTGGGCGCGGTGGTCGACAGGTCGAGCTTCGACGTGGCGCAGGCCGCGAGCGCGAGGGAGAGGAGCGAAGCGCCGAGGCGGCGTGCGAATGCGGCAGAGATCACTGGAAACTCCGGTGGAGGGTCAAGGAGCCGGGGGCAACGCCGTCAGCATGCGGGTCATCCGGTCGATCTCGGTGGTCTGATCCGCATTCACATCCGAGGCGAACTTGAAGATCACGTCATCCTCGACCGCGCCCGGAGCGTCGAAGAGCTGGGCCACCATCGAGATCGCGCCCTGGTGGTGCCGGATCATCGAGGCGAGGAACAGACGGTCGAACTCCTGTCCGCGCGCGCTGTCGAGTTGCATCAGTTGTCCGGGGGTCAGCATCCCGGGCATCAGATGGGAGGCGTCCATCCCCGGCATCATGTCGTGGGAGGCGTCGGCATCGGGTACGGTCTCGTGCCGTTCGCGGAGCCAGCGCTGCATAAAGGTGATCTCGTCGCGCTGACCGACCACGATCCGTTCGCAGAGGGCGCGGAGCAATGGACTCGCGCCGTGGGTCGGGGCCCAGCCGGCCATCAACACCGCCTGGGCGTGGTGCCCGATCATTCCGGAGACGAAGTAGACGTCCGCGGCGTTGTACGGGGGACGGCCGCTGTCGGCCCGCGCGGCGGCGGCGGGGGAGCGCGGACGGACCGCCGTCGAATGTTGCTGGGTCCCGCCGGCGCACGCGGCCCCGACGAACGCCAGCACGCCGACCGCAAGACGGGGAAGGGATCTCGGCATCTGATTCTCGGATCACTGGGAAGGCGGGCCGGAACTGCGGCCGAGCCGATACGATACTACAGGCTACGCCCGATGCCGGATAGGCGCTGGGCGGGTGCCGGGACCGGGCTCGCCGCGATCGATGGTTCAATCTGACACTTCTGAGCCTGGAATTGCGTCAGGGCAAGGCATGCTATCGGGGGCTCACCCGCCCCGGCTTGCCACCCCACGCCGCCGTGCTACCATCTATCGTGCCGAAAGAGCCACGGGGACCAGCTCCCGCCCCGTTCAGAGGAGAATGACTGCCATGATACCGTCCGCCAGCCGCCGGTCCACCGCCGTGCTGATCGCCGTATTCGCCATGACCGCCTGCGCGACCACCCCGCGCCAGTCGATGCGGAGCACTCCCGCACCTGTGACCGCCGATGCACCTCAGGGAGAGGCCGCGGCCATTGCCCGGGCCCACGCCGACAGCATCCGCCACCCCTACACCCGGGCCGACATCGATTTCATGACCGGAATGATCGCCCATCACGCTCAGGCGATCATCATGGCCAAGTGGGCGCCCTCGCACGGCGCCAGCTCGGCGGTGCGGACCCTGTGCGCGCGGATCCTCAATTCCCAGCGCGATGAGATCTGGATCATGGAGGGTTGGTTGCGTGACCGGAACCAACCCCTGCCAGTGCCTGATACGATCGCGATGTCGATGCCGATGGGATCTTCGATGCAGATGGCGCTGATGCCCGGGATGCTGACAGGGGCGCAGATGGACTCCCTCGATCAGGCCCGTGGCCCGGAGTTCGACCGGCTCTTCCTGACCTTCATGATCCAGCACCACACCGGCGCGATTTCGATGGTCAAGGACCTCTTTGCCTCCTATGGCGCGGCCGAGGATGAATTGACGTTCAAGCTGGCGTCGAACATCAATGTCGATCAGTCGACCGAGATCGCCCGGATGCGCCGCTTGCGTACCTCGCTCGAGCTCGGCGTTCCGTTGTCCACCATTCCCGAATGACACACCTGTCCGAATCCCACTTCGTCCCGTCAGAGGAAATCTCCATGGCATCCCAGTACCAGGTCCGGAGTCCGGCGCGGCGGTCGCGCGCCACGACATCAGTGTCCCTGCTCGCCGCGGGGCTGCTCGCGGTCGGCGCCTGCGCCCATTCCGCGTCGATGGCGGGGAACGGCATGCCCGCGCCCAAGTATGACATGTCGACCACCGCGCCGAATCCCGACCCCCGCGTGGGCCTCAAGGCCGGGCTCTGGGACGCGGCCCAAGCCACGTGGAACATGCAGCTGCTGTCCAACACCCGGCCCTCGGAGAAGTTCGCCGGCGCCACCAATTCCGACCTGGCCTTCCTCGGCAAGTATGCCATCCAGGGGAGCTACAACGGCTACCAGATCTGGGACATCTCCGATCCGGTGCACCCACGACTCGAGACGGCCTACTTCTGCCCCGCCTCGCAGAGCGACGTGTCGGTGTACAAGAACCTCCTGTTCGTCTCCGGTGAGGGGCTCGGCGGGCGGGTCGATTGCGGCGCCGAAGCCGTCAAGGACACGGTGAGCAAGATCCGCCTCCGCGGGCTGCGCATCTTCGACATCAGCGACCTGGCCAACCCGAAGTACATCGCCAACGTGCAGACCTGCCGCGGCTCGCACACGCACACGCTGCTGACGGACCCGAAGGATGCGGACAACGTCTACGTGTACATCTCCGGCTCGGCTCCGGTCCGCTCGCCCAATGAACTGGCGGGTTGCTCCGGCGGCATGCCGGGGCAGGATTCCACCACCGCGCTCTTCCGGATCGAAGTGATCAAGGTGCCGCTGGCGCACCCGGAGCAGGCGGCGATTGTGAGCTCCCCCCGGATCTTCAATGACCTGGTGGCGCCGCCGAAGCACGGCGCCGCGCCGGCCGACCTGGCCGAGATCGCGGCCGCCAAGGCGCGGGGTGCCTTTATCGCCGACATTATGGGCCAGCAGATGGTGCTTCCCAACCGCTTCGCCGACCGGATGCTCGACAGTTTGGTGAAGGCACGGAATGGCACCGGCGCGCCGACCGCGGCCGACAGCGCCGAACTTCGCGCCGCACTACCGGCGATGATCCAGAAGATGATTGGCAGTCGCCCCGGGGCCAACGCCGGCCCGACCCAGTGCCACGACATCACCGTCTATCCGGCGATCGGCCTGGCCGGCGGCGCCTGCGAGGGCTACGGACTCCTGCTCGACATCCGTGATCCGGCACACCCGGTCCGTGTCGATGCGGTCTCCGATTCGAACTTCTCCTACTGGCACTCGGCGACGTTCAACAACGACGGCACCAAGGTCCTCTTCTCCGACGAGTGGGGCGGCGGCGGCGCGCCGAAGTGCCGTGCCACCGACCCGAAGGAGTGGGGTGCCGATGCGATCTTCACGCTCGCCGACAACAAGATGCACTTCCAGAGCTACTACAAGATGCCCGCCCCGCAGACCGAGATGGAGAACTGCGTGGCGCACAACGGCTCGCTCATCCCGGTCCCCGGCCGCGACGTGATGGTGCAGTCGTGGTACCAAGGCGGCGTGTCGGTGTTCGACTGGACCGACGCGAGCCACCCGAAGGAGATCGCGTTCTTCGACCGCGGGCCGATCGACTCCACCCATATGGTGGGCGGCGGCACCTGGTCGGCCTACTGGTACAACGGCGTCATCGTGAGCTCCGAGATCGCGCGCGGCCTCGATGTGCTGGCGCTTGAACCGAGCGGGCTGCTCTCGCAGAACGAGCTGGATGCCGCCAAGAGCGTCCACTTCGACCACTTCAACACCCAGGACCAGCCCAAGTTCTGGTGGCCGGCCTCGTTCGCGCTTTCCGGCGCGTACGTGGATCAGCTGGCGCGGAGCAACGGTCTCTCCGCCGCGCGGATTGCGGCGGTGCGCGCCTCCCTCGCCGCCGCCTGGAAGGCCTCCGGCGCCAGGCGGAGCACGATGCTCACCACCCTCGCCGGCTCGATCGACGGTGATGTGGCGGGGTCGAGCGATTCCTGGAAGGTGAAGACCCTCGCGGCGTCGGTCCGCGAGCTCGCCGCGGCGAAGTGATCTAGGAGCGGCACGCGGGACAGTGCAGACAGCATCGGCGCCGGTAGGCGGGAAGGATCCGCTCACCGGCGTCGGTTTTTGACCCGGAGGCCCGACCCGTCACCCCGGCGAACGCCGGGGTCCAGTGTTCTGGATGCCGGTACGCGTTGGCGAGACGGCTCCTCCCTGCGGGGCGGACCCTCACCTCCGACCCCGGCTCTCGGTCCTAGGCCCAGACCCTCACCCCCGACCCCTCTCCCTGCGGGAGAGGGGCATTTCAAGGCGCCGAACCAGGGTGATACACCCGTTCGGTGTGCCCCTTGAGCTGGGTGCGGTAGAAATAGACCTCCCGGAGATCGCCGGAGGCGTAGCGGGAAACCTCGTCGGCAAAATGGGGGGAAGCGGGATCACCGCTCTCCCCTCCCGCCGTCACCGCCCGGGCCCGGACGCTGTCCCCGAACTCGATGACGGCGACGAAGCTGTTCCCGCTGGTGCCGTACCACTTCTTCGTGTTCGGATAGGGGTTCGCGCCGAAGGAGGCGAGTGAGCCCCAGCGCGAGGAGGTGAACGGCACCGGCGTGCTCGGGCGGGAATCATCGAACGACGGCGCGATGCTGTCATTGATCCGCTGAAACCGGTTGATCTCGCCCCACGGCGTCCGCCAGCTTCCGAAATCGGCGGTGAGCCTCGCCGACGCCGAGGCGAGGGCGTCAAGGAGCGTGTCCGGCGCGACCTGCTCCGCCACCCAGCGTTCCGGAGCGATCCCCGCGGCGCGGGCGTCGCGGTAGGTCCGGCGCTCGGCCTCCTCGCCCCAGAAGACGGCGAGCGACGTTGCCACCGAAGCGGTGCCCCAGCGGGAGTCCCACCCTCGCAGCACACCGATCTGATCCGCCAGGGTGGCCCGCCGAGGGTCCGTCGGCGGCAGCGCGTCGTAGGCGTGCAGCAGCGGCGGGAGCATCAGCGCAAAGGCGGGGAGGTAGCTGTCGAACATCGTCGCGGCGAGTGAGCGCATCGTGAAGTCATGCCTCCCCGGCAGCACGCGCAAAGCGTGGAACCCCCGCGGTGATTCCTCGGTGCCGGTCTCGACGTACTTCGGGTAGTCCTGCCGTCGAGGACTGTCGCGCCCCGCCGCCGACCAGGGCCAGTTGTTGGAGTTGTAGAGCCACCCTCCCGCCGGATTGAGCAGGTTCGGCGTCTCGGCGACCGAGAGGAGGCCGTGATAGTCGGTGGCCGGATCGCTCCCATCCACCGGCTTGGTCCAATCGAAGCTGGTGTCACGCCTCGGGATGTAGTTGGAGTGGAAATACGCGATGTTTCCCTCGCCGTCGGCGAACACCGTGTTGTTCGACGAGTTGGTGTGCAGCTCCAAAATCTTCGTGAACTCGGCGTAGTTCCGTGCCTTGGTCCGGGTGTAGGACTGGATCAGCGCGTTGATCGGCGACTGCATCAGGCTGATGGTGACCCACTTCTCTCCCGCCTTGCGGATGACGGGGCCGTGGGGGGTGTAGTACGTGGTAAAGGTCCGAGTGGCCATTCCGGTCGCGGTCCGGCAGGGGACGGCAATCGTGCGGACGCCGAGGGGGAACTCCCGCCCGCCGTGACGGTAGAAGTACCGGCCGTCTTTCCGGACGATCGTTTCCAGGAACTCGTCGATGTTGTCGACCCCGCTTGAGGTATGCATCCAGCCGGCGGTCGGATTGAATCCCTGGTAGATGAAGAACTGGCCCCAGGTCACCGCGCCGTAGGCGTCGAGTCCTTCGTCGCTCACCATCTGGAGCTCGGAGCGGAAGTAGAAGGAGGTGTGCGGATTGATCCAGAGCAGCGCGTGGTGGTCGAGAGTGTTCTGGGGCGCGATGGCCACACCGTTGGAGCCGGAGGGTTCGGTGAAAACCGGCGCCTCTCCCACCGTGGGCGCCGGTGCGGCATCGCCGCCGTAGAAGGCCCGCAACGCGCGGAGGTCCACCCGTTCGATGTCCCCGCCGATGCTCCCCTCGGTGAAGGAGAGCGCCATCCAGGGTTCAAAGCGGGTGATGACCCGTGGCTTCACCGCCGGGTGGGTGTAGAGATAGAAGTTCAACCCGTCGGCGAAGGCATCCATCAACGTCCGGAGCCAGGCCGGACTCCTGGCGTACTCCGCTTTCAGGGAATCGGGATCGATGAAGAGCTTCATCCGGAGGTCGCTATAGAGGGCAGACTCCCCCTCGGCCTCCGCCAGCCGCCCCATCGCGTTCAGGTAGTTGGTCTCCACCCGAGTGAAGTCGTCTTCAGCCTGGGCGTACTCCATCCCGAAGACCGCATCGGCGTCGGTCTTGCCGTAGACGTGGGCGATTCCCCAGTCGTCCCGGAGGATGGTGACGTTCCCGGCTTCCGTTTCCCAGCGGGGAAGATCCTGCCCCCGGGCGGGGGCCGGGAAGAGCGCGGCGCAGGCAATGGCGGCGATGAGCATTTGTTTCATCTTGCACGACTCTCGTGGATGCCGGCAACGGGGGTACTCCAACTTGCGCGGGAAGGTGCGAGAGGTAAAGGCGGGGAATCGACAACCGGGGCTCGGGGCGGTAAACTTTCGGGAGACCCATTGCCGGAGTGATCGTATGAGCGGAGTGCGAGTGCTGGTCGGAACGCGCAAGGGCGCGTTCATTCTTTCGTCGGATGGCAAACGCGCCAAGTGGGAGGTGAGCGGTCCCCACTTCGCCGGCTGGGAGATCTACCACGTCAAAGGATCACCGGCCGATCCGGACCGGCTCTACGCCTCGCAGTGCAGCGGCTGGTTCGGCCAGCAGATCCAGCGGTCCGACGACGCCGGAAAGAGCTGGGCTCCGGTCAACAACGAGTTCAAGTATGATGGCGTCCCCGGCACTCACCAGTGGTACGATGGCACGCCGCATCCCTGGGAGTTCAAGCGGGTCTGGCATCTCGAACCTTCGCTGACCGACGCCAACACGGTCTACGCCGGGATCGAGGACGCCGCCCTCTTTAAGTCGACCGATGCCGGGAAGAGCTGGCATGAGCTCTCCGGGCTCCGCGGGCACGGCACCGGCCCGCATTGGCAGCCGGGCGCCGGGGGGATGTGCCTCCACACGATCCTGCTCGATCCCTCCGACCCCAAGCGCATCTTCGTCGCCATCTCGGCCGCCGGCGCCTTCCGCACCGATGATGGCGGGCAGAGCTGGCGCCCGATCAACAAGGGGCTCAATTCCAAGTACATCCCAGACCCGATGGCCGAGGTGGGGCACTGCGTGCACCGGATCGCGATGCACCGTTCGCGGCCCAAGGTGCTCTTCATGCAGAAACACTGGGACGTGATGCGGAGCGACGACGGCGGCGATTCCTGGCACGAGATCAGCGGGAACCTCCCGACCGACTTCGGCTTCGTGGTCGACGTCCACGCCCACGATCCCGAGACCGTCTACGTCCTCCCCATCAAGAGCGACAGCGAACACTACCCGCCGGAGGGGAAGCTGCGGGTCTATCGGAGCAAGTCGGGCGGGAACGAGTGGGAGGCGCTGACCAAGGGGCTGCCGCAGAAGGACTGCTACGTGAACGTCCTGCGCGACGCGATGGCGGTCGATTCTCTCGACCAATGCGGCGTCTACTTCGGCACCACCGGCGGGCAGGTGTACGGCTCGGCCGATGCGGGGGACAGCTGGGCCCCGATCGTCCGTGACCTCCCCGCCGTGCTCTCAGTCGAGGTCCAGACGCTGCAATGATCCGGGTCGAACTGCCGGCGCACCTGCAGACCCTCGCCCGGGTGAAGGGGGAAGTGGAACTTGCCGTCCCGGGTCCACTGACCCAGCGCGCCGTCCTCGACGCGCTGGAGGCCCGCTACCCGATGCTTCGTGGCACCATCCGCGACCACACGACGCAGAAGCGCCGGGCGTTCGTCCGGTTCTTCGCCTGCAATCGCGATCTCTCCCACGACTCCCCCGATACTCCGCTCCCCGCGGAGATCGCGACCGGCGCCGAGCCGTTCATGGTCGTCGGCGCCATTGCCGGGGGCTAGCGGCCCGCTTCGAAGAGGAACCAGGTGCGCCGCTCGGTCTCATCGATCCAGACCTCGATCAGGCTGGCGGTCGCGACATCGCGGTGCCCATCGCAGACATTGTGGACCTGGCGCAGCGCCGCCGCGAGGGTCTTGTTGTCGTCCCGGAGCTCGGCCAGCATGTCGGCGGGCGCGACGAACTCGGCGTCGTTATCGAGCAGCCGCTGCAGGCGGGCGATGTGGCCGATGGAGCGCACCGTGAGCCCGCCGAGCTTCCGGACCCGCTCGGCGATCGGATCGGTCATCGCGAAGAGCTGGTCGGCCTGTTCGTCCAGCAGCAGATGGTAGTCGCGGAAATGCGGCCCGCTCATATGCCAGTGGAAGTTCTTGGTCTTGAGGTAGAGCGCGAAGACGTCCGCCAGGACGGCGTTCATCACGCCGCTGATGTCCTTGGTCGCGCGGGGCTTCAGATCGGTCGGGGTCTGCAGCGGGGCCGCCCGCAAGGCCGTGAGTTCATCCCGCCGCTTCGCATCGAGTGCGCTCATCGTCGTGGTCCTCGTTCGGAGGGTATCCTGCGCCTGCCAATTGCCATCCGTCAAGATGCCGCCTCGCCCGGCACGCCGCAAACCGGACGGGGCCGCCGGCGGTGACCACCGCCATCCTGGTCCTGGCACTTCTGCTCGCGGTGGTGGTGAGCGGGATCCTCGCGCGGATCCTGCCGGTCGGAATCCCCCGGCCGTTGGTGCAGATCGCCTTCGGCGCGGCGATCGGTCTGGTCGCGCACTTCCGGGTGGCGCTCGATCCGGAACTCTTCTTCCTGCTCTTCCTCCCGCCGCTCCTCTTCCTCGACGGCTGGCGGATCCCGAACGACGAACTGCTTGACGACGGACGGACGATCGCCGGACTGGCGCTCGGCCTGGTGGCCTTCACTGTGCTCGGCGCCGGACTCCTCATCCACGCGATGATCCCGGCGATGCCGCTCGCGGTCGCGTTCGCCCTGGCGGCCGTCATCTCTCCCACCGATCCGATCGCGGTCTCCGGCATCGCCGCGCGGGTGCCGGTGCCGAACCGGATGATGCGGATCCTCGAGGGAGAGTCGCTTCTCAACGATGCATCCGGGCTCGTCTGCCTGCGCTTTGCCGTGGCGGCGGCGTTAACCGGCGTCTTCTCACCCGTCGACGCCGGCGTGACCTTCCTTTGGCTTGCGATCGGCGGGGTCGGCATCGGAGTCGCCATCGCCTGGGGGATCGACCGGGCTCAGACCTGGGCATCGGCGCAGATCGGGGAGGACACCGGCATCCTCACTATCGCCTCCCTGCTTACTCCCTTCGCCGCCTACCTGGCGGCCGAGGAGCTCCACTGCTCGGGGATTCTCGCGGCGGTGGCCGCGGGGGTCGCGCTGAGCGCCGCCGAGACCTCCGGACGTTCGCTGGCGGCAACCCGCCTCCGGCGGCGCGCGGTCTGGGATACGGTGCAGTTCGCCCTGAACGGGATCATCTTCGTGCTGCTGGGCGAACAGCTTCCCGAGATCCTCAGCGACTCCGTCGCGACCGTCGCGGTGACCGGCCACCGCAGTCCCTGGTGGCTGGCGGTGTACGTCCTGGGGATCACCCTGGCACTCGGACTGCTCCGATTCCTCTGGGTGTGGGTCACCCTGCGGGTCACGCTGCGGTACACCCGCCGGTGGCGGCGCAGCACCACGCGTCCCAATCGGCGCCTGATTGCGGCGTTCTCCGTCGCGGGTGTGCGTGGCGCGGTCACGCTGGCCGGTGCCCTCACCCTGCCGCTCACCCTCGGCGATGGCTCCCCCTTCCCCGCACGTTCGCTCGCCATCTTTCTCGCGGCGGGCGTGATCATCGCCTCGCTCCTCGCGGCGAGCGCCGCCTTGCCGCTGTTGCTCCGCGGGATCGAGATGCCGCCGGAGTCGCCGCGTCAGGCGGAGGCGGATCGCGCCCGGGTGGCATCGGCCGAAGCGGCGATCACCGCCGTCAAGCGGGCCATCGCCGCGGTCCCGCCCCGGAGTGAGGATGCCGCCGTCTCGCTCTCCGCCGCTACACAGGTACTGGAATTCTATCGGGCGCAGATCGAACTGCGGACCGGGGATGAGGCCGGCGCGGCCGGCTCCAGTCAGACGCGGCGGGTCACACGCGAGCTGCGTCTGATCGCCATCCAGGCCGAACGGGATGAGATTTTCCGGCTCATCCGGGAACGCAAGGTCAGCAGCGGGGCGGGGGAGAAGCTGGTTCGCGAACTCGACCTTCGGGATGCGTGGCTGCGCACCTGAGATGCCTTTTTATCGGAGGGACCGATGGGCACACGATCACACTCGGGCGATGCGGAGCATCATGGCGAGCTGGCGCGAGTCACCCGGGAGGTGGCGGCCCGGATCACCGCGCGGGGTGTCCGCTTGAATGGGGACGAGACGAGCGACGAGATCACGGCGATCGCGGACGCGCTCGAGCGCTTCGAACGGGCGGTCGAAGCACGGGGCGGAGATCTGATGGTGGATGAACCGCCCCCCGGCCAGCTGGGGCGACCGGACGAAACACGCTTCCGCCTCCCGGTGCGCGGAAAAGGGGTCTCGGCGGCCCAGTACGTCCTCATCCTCTCGCGGGCGGTGGACGTCCTGCGGAAATGACCCTCCGCAGTCCGCGGTCTTACGCCTCCGCGGCGTGGGATCCGTCGCAGTAGGGTTTGTTGCCCGAGCGGCCGCAGCGGCAGAGCGCGATCCGGTTCCGCACCTCGTAGGCCGCACCGTCCGCGCCGATGACCGGGATCCCGCCCCGTATCCAGAGCGGCCCGCTCACCTTGGCGCGCGTATCCTCCACCAGGCCGATTGAGACCGGCAGCCGCGGTTCCATGTCCGCGCCGCTCGCATTCTCCACCGCCACCAGGCGTCCACCGGGGCAGTGTCCCGCCTCGTGCAGGAACTGGATCCGCGCCTCCTTCTCATCGGTGCGCTCGACCAGCCCCCAGACCTGACCATTGGGATCGCAGAATCGGGCGAAGGCGCAGAGCCGCTCGTTGTCCTTGAGCGAGAGCGCCGGACCGTCGAGCATCTTGACCTGGTCGTCGAACGGTTCGTGCCCCGCGGTCTCGGTGCCGTCGAAACCGGTCCGCTTGTGCGAGCCGTCGCAGAACGGCTTGGTGGCCGATTGTCCGCAGCGGCAGAGCTTGAACGTGGCCGGATGCTGATAGTGCTTTCCCTCCCGCCACTCGATCGACTCCCCCGCCGCGTTGATCTCGATGTGCTGCTCGGCGACCGGGACTTCTCCTTTGACGAGGTACGGGCCGTCTTTGCTGACGGTGATGGTCACCTCTGAAGCTTCCATCACGCGCTCCCCCTGGTCGAAGTTGGTCGAATGCGCAGTCGGACCGACGTGCCCCACGGATCGCGGGCCACGATCGCGCCGCCGTCGCGCTCGAAGGCAAATCCGCGGTGTGAAAGACTCTCCGCGGCGGCGGCAACGCTCGCGACATCGGGAAGCTCGATGGTCCACTCCAGCAGTTGTGCCTCGCCCGCTTCGGCAGGTGCGGCTCCGCTCCCGGCCCAGGTATTGGTGCCGAGGTGGTGGTGATAGCCGCCGGCGGCGAGGAAGAGGGCACCGGGATATTCCCAGACGGTCCGATCAAAACCGAGCCCCTCGGCATAGAACGCGGTGCCTCGGGCGAGATCCCCGACGTGCAGGTGCAGGTGTCCCATCACCGTTCCCGCCGGCATTCCCGCCCACTTTGTCTCTCCCGCCGCCTCCAGTACTCCGGGCACGTCGAAGGGATTGGTAGCCATCATCAGCTCGCGTCCGATCCGCCGCCAGCTCTCCCGCGGCCGGTCGCGATAGACCTCGATGCCGAGGTTGTCGGGATCCTGGAGATAGAGCGATTCACTCACCAGGTGGTCGGCCGAGCCGGCGTGCGCGCCGATCTCTCCCAGATGACGGACGAAGCGGCCGAGCGAAGGACGGTCGGGGAGGAGGATGGCAAAGTGGTAGAGACCGGTGCGTCCGCGGCGGGGGACCGGATGCGCGCCCTTGCGTTCGTGCAGGTGGATCAGGGCGGGATCATCACCGTGGGGCGCGAGCGCCGCGGTTGCGCTGTCCCGGTCCCGCAGTTGCAGGCCGAGGGTTCGCTCGTAGTAGGCGATCGAGCGGGAGAGATCGGAGACCTGCAGGTGTACGGGACCGAGTCGAGTGGCTTGGGGGAGGCGATATCCGCTCGGCACTTCGCCATAGCTGCCCGGCGTCGCCGGTTCCGCGCCGGAGCCGTCGCCGAAGATGTCGCGGGTCGATACACCCATCAGAGTTCCAAGGTTCGGTGTGAATGGAAGATACCGGGTGGACGACCGCGTGACGAGCCGCGTAGGTGGGCGGAGTTACAAGCATGAGAGGAACCTTGTGGACGGCCGCGTGAGGAACCGCGTGGGCTGGCGGACGGAGTTGCAAGTATGGAAGGAACCTTCCCGAACGAAGTGAGGGACCTACTGCGCTGAACCGGTGGTCCGCGGCTGGTTCCCGATCTTGGCCGGCCAGGTCCCTCGCTCC
>JBIOIC010000022.1:0-14908 GCA_044449625.1 Gemmatimonadales bacterium
CACCTCGCACCTCGCACCTCGCACCTCGCACCTCGCACCTCGCACCTCGCACCTCGCACCTCGCACCTCGCACCTCGCACCTCACGCCTTCAGCAGCGCCAGCACCTCCCGCAGCGTCGTCTCCCCGTGATCCTTCGCGTACCACCGCCGCACCTCCTTGTAGCGCGCCCCCTTCTCCATCGTCGCCTTGTTAGCCATCACCCAGATCTGGAGCTCCGCCGGGCGGGGGCCCCAGTGACCCAGCTCCCGGAATGCACCATCGAGTACGATGACGATCGGGATCGAACGTGACGTCCCGGTGAGATAGCGATCCATCACCGCGGGGTGCTCGTCCCGCTTGAGTATCCGGAGCTCGACTCCCCCCTGCTCCGCCCACTTCTGGAGCACCGGCACCGTGTTGGCGGCGTCACCGCACCAGTCTTCGGCCAGCACGAGGAGCCGGGTGGACGCATGGTCGGATGGGTGGATGGACCACTCGGGAACGACGGCGGTGTGGTACACGCCTTCCCAGAGCGGGAGGTGCTCGGGGGTACTGGTCTTCAAGAATTGGTCGAACGAGAACCCCTGATCCCACAGGGTCCGGAAATCGAGGGCGACCGGGCCGGACAGGGCGGACACGTTGATACTCACTTTCAGGAGCGAGGCGCACCGACCACGTATGGATCGTAACCTCCGAGCGCGCCCGCGGGTTCCCGGCAAGCCTCGGGGCGCGCGCACCTCCGTCCTTCGAGTCAGGCGGCCCTCATCCCTTCGGGCGATGTCACCGGCCTCGGCGACCCCCTAGCTTTGCTCGACGCTCCGACTCCGGCGCGGCATCCCGGACCCCCGGAGACCGATGCAGTTCCCTCCGCAGAAGAACGTCATCGTCCGGTTCGAGGTCGCACCTCGCTCGATCGTGTGGCTCCTGGCGACGATCGCCGGCATCTGGCTCTTCCTCCAGCTCCATACCGTCATCCTCCTGCTGGTGGTGGCCCTCGTCTTCGCCGGGGCCCTCAATCCGCTCATCGAGTGGATGGAGCGCCACGGGATCAGGCGTACTTACGCCCTGCTGCTGGTCTTCGTCGCGTCGCTGCTGGCAACGTCGCTGCTGATCTTCCTGACCGTCCCGCCGCTCACCGAGCAGCTCACCCGGATCGTCCACGACGCCCCGCATCACCGCAACCAGTTGATCCTGCTCCTGCAGCAGCATGAAGTCACCGCACCCCTCGCCCGTATGGTCCAGGGGGCCGGGTTGGAGCAGCTCTTCACCGGCCTGGAAGGGTTCGTGGTGAGCTCCGCTCCCCAGGCGCTGCTGTCGCTCGGGTGGGCGGTGACCGCGCTGATGCTCTCCTTCTATCTCCTGGCCGACGGCAAGCGGGCCCAGGGGGTCCTCTACGCCATCATTCCCCGCGACTACCACATGCGACTGGCGCGCATCCTGCAGAACCTCGAGGTGATCGTCGGCGGCTACATGCGGGGCCAGCTCATCACATCGGCCGCGATCGGCACATTCACCTTCCTTCTCCTGACCGCCTGCCAGGTCCCCAACGCGCTCTCGCTGGCCCTGTTCGCCGCCGTGGCGGACGTGATCCCGTTCGTCGGAACGATGCTGGCCACGGTACCCGCCGCGCTCGCCGCCCTGTCCCAGGGCGTCCCCGTTGCCTTGGTCGTCCTGGTCGCCCTCTTCATTTATCAGGAAATGGAAAGCCGCGTGCTGATCCCGCGGATCTACGGACGGACGCTCCGACTGGCCCCGACGACGGTGGTCCTTGCGCTACTGGCCGGCGCCATCCTCCTCGGCGTGATCGGCGCGCTGTTGGCCCTCCCCGTGGCCGCGGGAGTGCAGATGGTGTTCAAGGAACTGCGGGTCGAGATGCCGGGCGACGACAGCGACGACCTCGCCGCCCGTGCGCACCACGCCGAGACCGAAGCCACCTACGAGAAGATGAGCGCCGGCGCCTCGGCCCCGGAGGCGGGACAGATCGCCCGTCACCTGGCACATGAGATGCGTGATGCCGATGCCGTCCGAGCAGTAGCGGCGGCGGACTGAAGGGCATTCCACCGGCACCGATAGAGCTCCGCAGCGCAGAAGCAGACGGACCCACGCGGGATCCTCATCACGGGAGGGCAGACGATGACAGCACGTACCGATCGATTCATGATCACGGCGGTCAAGACCGCCAAGCGGGCCAAGAAGTGGGCGGTCGCGGCCGCACGCGAGGCCGACCGTCTCCTCACCGTCGCCAGGAAGCGCGCCGATACGGAGATCCACCGCCGCAAGCTCAAGCAGGCGCTCCACCGGACCGGACGGGTCCTGCGGGTGGCGGGAGAGGCGGCACTCGTCGCCGGCGTCACCGCGGGGATCGCCGCCGTCCGCGCCGAGAGCAGGACCCGGGAGCTTCCCAAGGGCCGGCGCCGATAGTGTTCCGCACGCAAGGACGCCGGCACCGCGCTGAGGCGATGCCGGCGTTCGTGTTGACCCCGCCGGCGACTACCGCACCAGCAGCAGCACGATGATGATGACCCCGAGGACCAGCGCCAGGGTCGAGATGGAGAAGGTGTGGGTCGCTCCATCGGATGACGCCGCGGCGCTCACGCGAGATCCCGCCGGTTCCCGTTCACTGCGCTCGAATAGTGGAGAGGGCTGCGGAGCGGGGGCAGTGATGGGGGCGCTGCTGGCCGGAGCGGCCTGAATCGGGCCCTGGATCTGCTGGCCCAGCAGCGGCGCCACTGTCCCGACACACGATACCGCGACCACGATCGCGGCGACCTGCAGCAGACGGATCGACTGAGTTCTGGCGGACATGGTGGTTTCCTCGCTTCTGGTGTCCGGCAGTGAATGTCCGCCGGTCCTGCTCGATCGGGCCCGGCCGGAGTGGGGCCTCAGTGAGCGCCCCGCCTCACGACCGGTGCAGCGGCCTAGTTGCCGCCCTTGCGCCCCGGGTTGCCCGGGGTCCCGCCATTCTCATCGTTCGTGGGGTTGTGATGATCCGAGTTTCCCGGATCGCACCCCTCGGGCCCGTTGCTGACGCCCTGATTGCACTTCTGCTTGCCGGTGCCCCCGCCGTTGACGCTGCTCCCCGCGCACCCGCTGACCGCGGTGCCGGTCATCGTCACGTCTCCGACTCCGGAGGCCCCCGCCCAGGCGTTCCCATTGAAGGTCCCGCCGGTGAGCGTGATGGCCGCGCCGGCCAGGATGCTCCCCTGGAAGGCCGAGGTCGTCATCGTCGCCGCCTGGGCCACCCACCAGGTCACGTTGCAGGGCTGTGCGCCGCCGCTCATGACCACCGAGAAGTTGGTCCCTGTGAGCGCCCCGGTACCGCTGGTCCCGATCTTGAAGACCCAGACCCCGTTCGAGGGACCCTTGAGGGTCAGTACGCCGGTCAGCGCGGCCGCTGCGTCGAAGCAGTAGGTACCCGGCGCGAGGGTGACGCCGTCGAGAGTCCCGGTGAGCATGGTGCAGTTGTCCGCCGGACCGGGCGCGAGGGCGGCGTAAGCCGCGAGGAAGGCGTTGAACGCCTGGGTCGCCGCCGCGTCACCGACGTGGATCCCGCCTGTCACCGGGCAGCTGGTCAGGGTGATGGCCCCGGTGGGGGTGGCGAGGAAGGTGCCCACGTCCCCGGTGATGGTCCCGTCGGTGCAGGTGGCGGCCGCATTGCCGAGTACGGTGAAGTTCGAGCCTGCGGCGGCCGGCGCCTTGCCGATCGCCGCCAGCGCCGAGGGCGAGACGATCGGGGAGGAGGTGTCCTTGCATGCTCCGGAGAACAGCGCAAGGGCCGTGAAGAGTCCGACGGTCACTCGAGATGAAGCGAGCGTTCGTGCGGAACGGATGGAACGGTCAGGCATGTTCACGTGATGATCTCCTTGACGGTGAGAGCTGATCGATCGGCCGCTGAGCGAGCCGGGTGCTGTCCCCCGCACCCGGCTGCCGCTCTAGCGTTGGCTCTCCTACTTCACCGGCGCGACCAGATAGGGATCCGCGATCAGGAGGCGGAACTGCCCTCGCTGGTTGGCCGCGTTGTCAGCATCGGTGTCGCCCTGGATCAGCAGCTGACCCTCCCCCTTCGTCGCGATCTCGATCCGGACCGGATCGACGCCCTGAGCGACCAGGTAATCCTTGGCCGCCTGAGCCCGGCGAAGGCCGAGGGCCAGGTTGTACTTCTCCGTGCCCGGCGTGCTGGCAAAGCCGGAGATGACGATCCGCATCGCGGGATTCTCCCGGAAGATCGGGAGCTTGGCCCGCAGGGTCGCCTTCGACTCCTCATCCAGGTCGGAGCGATCGCTCCGGAAGTGGATCATCTCCTTCATCGTCGCCAGCGCGGCTGCGGACGACGCCGGTACGTAGGCGACAGCGACCGGACGGCCGAGCGAGTCACGGAGGGCCTGGTAATTGACCGCGATCGCGCGCAGGCGGGCGGTCTCCTCGGCGCTGACGGAATCTGGCCTCTGCTGGTACGGCGCCGCGGCCTGGGTCTGGATGATCGTGGTGACGTGGTTCATCGGATTGCGATACAGGCTCAGGCCCAGGTGCAGGCTTCCATTGTTCGCGCCTCCGTTCGCCATGTGGCTCTCGATCCCGTCGAGGCGGATGGCCAGTACATCAGAGAGCGCGAACTTGAGACCCAGCAGCCCGTGGTAACCGAAGCTCTCGATGAAATGGGTATCGGTGTGATCGCCGCCGACTCCCAGAAGGACCGAGATGCGGCCGAACCGGAGCGGCGTCACCGTCAGGCGCCCGGAGAGCACGCCGACGTTCACGTCCTGAAGACCGAGGGGACGGCTCGCGGTCGCCCCGCCCACCTCGAACTCGATCGCCCACCGGGGTGCGAGAAAGACGCCGATCCGGCCGCCTCCGCCGAATCCGCTGTTCATCTGAAGGCTGCTGCCGAAGGAGGTGTTGCTGGCGAATGCTCCGAACTCCGCCGTCCCCCGTTGCTGCGCGGTGGCGGGCGCGGCCCCGAGCAGCACCGCGATCCCGACCATGAATACTCGAGCGAACATGTGACTCTCCTTGGGAGCTCCCCGTGGCGGCGGACCTGCCGCCTGTCGCAACGTCCGGCGGAACCCGGTACCGGTGCTGCGATGTCAGAACCGACTGCACCGGATCCGGGCAAGCGCCCGGACCCGGCCCCCGCCGGGTTACGGCAAGGTGATGTTGTTGTTGGTGTCCAGCGACACCGCGCCGTTCCGGGCCAGCGCGCGCCCGTTCAGGTTGGCGTTGGCCACCAGGGTGATGCTGGTCAGGGCGAGGATGTTGCCCTGGAACTGTGAGGCCGTGCCGAGAGTGGCCGAGCTGCCAACCTGCCACCAGACATTCTTGGCCTGGGCCCCGTTGATCAGGATGACATCTCCGGCGGTGATCAGCGAGGTGCCGGCCTGGAAGACGAAGGTCGCATTCGGATCGCCGCCGCCGTCAAGCGTGAGCGGGCCGGTGACGCCGATGCTGCTCGCGGTGCAGTAGACGCCGGCGGGCTTGGTGGTGCCGCCGAGATCGGCCACGATCGCGTTGGCCGGCGGACAGGGGAGCCCGGCCAGGGTGTTGTAGGCGGCGGTCAGGTCGGTCTGCCCCTGCAGCGCGACCGCATCGGCCAGGTGCTGCGTGCCGGTGATGACGCAGGGAGGGAACCCGGTGACCGTGCTGCCGGGACTGATGGCGATGTCAGCGTTGATGGTCCCGCCGCTGATGCAGGTGAAGGCAGTCCCGGCCATGATCCCGTTCGGCGCCGCCGTTCCGAGATTGGCGATCGGCGGCACGATGGCCGCGGTCACGACCACGGTCGCGGTCCCGAAGATGGCCCCGCTCGTTGCCTTGACCGTATTGGTGAAGGTCCCGGCCGCGGCACCGGCGGTGAAGAGGCCGCTGCCGCTGATCGCTCCGCCGCTGGCCACGACCGACCAGACCGGCACGATCGCGACGACGTTGTTGCTGGCGTCCTTGGCCACGGCGGTGAACTGCTGCGTGGCGTTGGCCAGCAGCGTATCGGGATTCGGCGTCACGCTGATCGTGGCCACCGGACCAGCGGTCACGGTGACCGTCGCGGTCCCGGAGATCGCCCCGCTCGTTGCCTTGACGGTGTTGGTGAACGTCCCCGTCACGGCGCCGGCGGTGAACAGCCCGCTGCCGCTGTTGATGGCACCCCCGCTCGCGACGACCGACCAGACCGGGATGATGGGAAGGACGTTGTTGCCGGCATCCTTGCCGACCGCCGTGAACTGCTGCGTAGCGTTGATCCCGAGCGTCTGCGGGTTCGGGGTGACCGTGATGGTGGCGAGCGCCCCGTTCGTCACGATGACCGTCGCAGTCCCCGTGATGGTCCCGCTGGTTGCCTTGACGGTGGCGGTGAACGTCCCCGTCACGATCCCGGCGGTGAACATCCCGGCCGGGCTGATCGAGCCGCCCCCCGCAACGATCGACCACACCGGAACGACCGAGACGGCGACGTTGTCGGCGTCCTTGCCCGCCGCGGTGAACTGCTGCGTCGAACTGATGACCATGGTGGGGTTCGGTGAGACCGTCAGACTCACCAGCGAGCCGGGGCCGACGGCGGAGTGCACGTCGCAGGCCGCGACCACCGCTCCAAGACAGGCGACGGCGACCGTAAGGCGTGTGATCAGACCCGGCGGCGTGAACGCCCGCAGAAGACGATGGGTCAGTGGGTTTCTCATGGGACTCCTCCAAACAGCTTCGATGTGATCGAGCGTGCGTCAACAGTTCCGTATCTCATCATCTCGCGGCGACCCCGGCCATGATCTGCCGCTGGGTTCGCGAAAGAGGGATTCCTGCGAGCCAGTATAGGACGGCGACGGTCCAGCGGATATCGCTCAATGGGATGAAAAACGAGGGACAGCCCGGCGCAGTACGAAATGCCGTCCAGGCTGGCACAGGCGGACTAGTCCGCCGAGGGGAGACCATCGGCCGGCGGCGACGTCGCGGGACCGGGCCGGGGCCGAACGTATGGTCCGGCGCCGGCATCCGGCGATACTGAGGAATTGCCGTACGGAGGAACTGCGGCCCAGCAGCTGAGACGGAGGGCCCGTGGCCGCTCCGGAAGAGTCAATCAAGCGACGGACCGGAGCTTCGGCCCCGACCTTCGCTCACGTCCCGGGCTCGGTCTTTTCCGGCGGTGGCCCGGTGTCGTCGGCGACCGCGAGGGGGGCGGTGATCATGAAACCTGCCTGCAACTCGGTGAGCGCCGCTTCCAGGCGCCGGTTGACCTCGCGGTTCTGATCGGGACTGTCGCTCACGACCAAAATGTGCGTGATGTCCTGCTCAGTGACGAATCGCCCTTCCCAAGTCCGCGCATTGCGCTTGGCCTCCGAGTGCTCGCTGTCGAGCAGCACCCTGATCTCCCGTAGTCGATGCTCGGGCTGGGGCGGCTTGATCTGATATCCGTACGCCCACATAGTCTTTACGACGGGAGCGCCCTTCTTGCCAGCCATGAGTTCCTCACGGATCGATAAGTGGCCGGGTGACCATGCCATTCACCGGACGCCCGGACCGGCCTGATCAGTTCGCCGATTTCCGGGGACGCAGAAGAGCCCGCCAACCTCGGCGCGGGCCTCTCTCGATCTGCCAGACTTCGGCACGGGTCCTGAGGACGGCCGGCTTCTCCCGGTCATCGGGGCGGGACGGGGGTGCTGCGATGAGCCTCCCCGATTCATCCGCCAGCAACGCCCTGGCATCGCGAAGCAGGTTCTCGATCCGGCGCCGGATATCGCCGGTCATGCCGATCCTTCGATGGACTGCAGCAACGGGGCGACGGTCCTCGAGCGGCCCTGCCCGTGCGCCTCGACCATCCACAGCCACTTGTCCACGCCCCGGGAGATCTCGGTGCAGATGTCGGCACTGTCGGGGTCGCCCCAGGTGCCGGTCTGAGCGATCCCCCGCCGCACGCGACTGCCGAACTGCGCCAGCACTGCCGCGAGCGCGCTCACATGCTCGGCGCCGCCGGAGATCTTGGCGGGGTACTCCGAAAGCTCGGAATGCGCCGCCGCCATCCGGGCGGTGCCGGCCGCGACCCCCCCCATCTGCACGATCCGTTCCGCCAGCAGGTCGACGTACCCTTCGACCGACTCGTGAATCGCGTCGAACAGGAGGTGGAGCGCGCTGAAGTTCGGCCCTTTCACGTTCCAGTGGGCCTGCTTGGTCTGGGTGTCCAGATCGATCGCATCGGCCAGCCGTTGATTCAGCAGCGCGATGACCTGCACCCGGACCGCTTCCGGAAGGTCGTTACGGGTGTCGTAGGCCGGCCCCGGCCCGAGGGTACGTGTGCCCATCTCTTCTCCTTCTACGGAGCGGCCTTCTAGAGGGGCTTCTTGCCCCGGATGATGCGGACCAGGACCACCACGATCGCGACGACCAGGAGGATGTGGATCAATCCGCCCATGGTGTACGCGGTCAGCATGCCGAGGGCCCACAGAACGACCAGGATGACGACGATGGCGAGCATAGTCCTCGGGCCCCCGCGGGCAGGTTCGGCGATCACCCGTCGCCGGGCAGCGGCCCGGCGCCCAGGTGTCGTCTTCCGGCGTACTCACGCACTCCACAGCAGCGTCCGACAGGACCGGGCGGCTCTTCGAGCCTGCGTCGCACAGCAACGCCCGGCGTACAGCGCGGCGGACCCCAACAGATTAGCCCCGGGAGGCCCGAGGAGATATCGCGCGAAGGAGTGAAAGATTGGGGAGGCGGGAGGTACTACTTCCGACGTACATCGTTCGGAGGAGGAACTGGAGGATCGGGAGGGCCGGGTGCGCGCGAGGCACCGGTCACATCTGCCCATCCCGGTGGGCGTACGCGGCGATCTGCAGCCGGGTGTGCAGGGTCAGCTTCTCCATCACGTTGCGCACGTGGCTCTTGACCGTGTGGGTGGCGATGTGCAGGCGGGCGGCGATCTCCTTGTTGGCCAGCCCTTCGGCGATGAGGTTGATGACTTCCCGCTCCCGGGGCGTCATCCGCACCGATTCAAGCACCTCCGGTCGACCCTTGGCGACCGCGTCCCGCGCGATCTGGGAGAATAGGGTCCCGGTCATCTGGGGCGGCAGCACGTTCGTTCCCTTCGCCACCGAGCGGATGGTGTTCGCCAGGTCGTCGAGGGTGGCGTCCTTCATGATGAAGCCGGACACCCCCGCGTTCACGAATTCCATGATGTCCTCGTGCACCGGCAGAAGGTCCATCACGATGACCCGCGACTCGGGGAACTCCTTCTTCACCCGCTCGGCGATCCGCAGGCTGTCACCGTTGCGCAACCCGAGATCGAGGAGGACCACATGCGGATGCACACCCCCGATCAACGCCGTATCCCCTGTGGACCCGCCCCCGACGACCCGGAGGTCCGGCAGCTGATTGAGGAGCGCGGTGATCCCTTCGCGCACCAGGCGATTGTCCTCGATGACCGCCACGGAGATCACGCCCGGCCCCGCCGCCACATCCGGAACGCCGTCCGCTGCGTGCTCGCTCATACCCGATGCTCCCGTCCCGACGGAAAATGCTGCATCGAGTGAATATGGGCCTCGCCGCACCGGCGAGAAGCGGGGTTCCCCCCCCCCGCACACGGCCTGTCAGGGAACGACCTGACAGCGGGATCGGATCAGCGCCTCCGGGAGGGGGTGCTCGGAAGGTTCGCGTCGAGGATCCCCGACTCGACGGCAAAGCGATACAGCTCGTCCCGTCCCTTGAGCCCGAGCTTCTCCCGGAGCCGGGTGCGGTAGGTCTCCACCGTCTTCACGCTTACGCCGATCCGATCCGCGATCTGCTGATTGGAGTTCCCCTGGGCTAGGAAGCGGAGCACTTCGCCTTCCCGCTGGCTCAGCTCCTTCGGCGGGCGGTCGGAAGCGGCTCCCGGCCGGGCGGAGGGGCCGGATGACCGTGTAAGGTCCACAAAGGTCCGTCCAGCGTGGACCGCACGGATGGCCAGCAGCAGCTCCGTGTCCGCCACCTTCTTGACCACATATCCCGCGGCGCCCGCCGACAAGGCCGAGGTCAGATAGGCCGAGTCATCGTGCATGGTGAGGATCAGGACCCGGGTGCCGGGAGCGGCTTTCAGGACGCGACGGATCGTCTCGCCGCTGTGCGGCCCCGGCATCGAGAGGTCCATCAGGACCACGTCAGGTCGGAGGTCCCCCGCCCGCCGGACCGCCTCCACCCCGTCAGCAGCCTCGCCCACGACCTGCATGTCGCTCTGAGCCTCGATCAGCATCCGAAGCCCGGCGCGGAGCACGGCGTGATCGTCGGCGATCAGGAGTCGGATCGACAGTCCGGGCATGATCCCTACCTGGTACGCGGCCGGGGGGACCGAGCGGGGGACTTTGCGACGGAACGTGCCGCGATGCCGAGGGGGACCTCGACCCTGACGGCGGTCCCCCAGCCGGACCGCGACTCGATCTCCACCGACCCGTCGAGCAGGGCGATCCGCTCCCGCATGCCGTGCAGGCCGAGTCCGGAACTTCCGTCGGATACGGTGGCGGGATCGAAGCCAGCGCCGTCGTCCCGGATCGTCAGCCTCAGAGTCCCTTCCACATACTCGAGCTTCACCGTGACCCGCCGCGCCCGCGCGTGCCGGGCCACGTTGGTCAGCGCTTCCTGCAGTATCCGATAGAGCGTCGTCTGGACCAGCGGCGGAAGCTGTACGGGGAAGTTGCTGTGGCGCTGCAGGTCCACGGCAAGACCGAAGGTCTTGCGATAGTCGCTCACATAGCGGCGCACGGCGGCCCCGAGCCCCATGTCGTCGAGGACGCTGGGATGAAGACCGCGGGCCAGCCGTCCGACATTGTCCACTGTCCGCGCCGCGACTCCCCTGAGTCGCCGCGCCGCCGCCCGGATGCCCTCCTTGCCGATCCGCTCCTCGATGGCGCGGAGGCCGACGAGGAGGGCGGTGAGCGACTGGCCCGTCTCATCGTGCAGCTCCCGCGCGATCCGGCGGCGTTCATCGTCCTCCGCGGAAAGCAAGCGTTTCATCAGCCCGAGACGGGTCGCCTCGGCCCGTTTCCGGCCGGTCAGGTCGCTGACGATGGCCATCAGTACCGTCGCGCCGCCCCTCGCACCCCTGCGCGGGCCGCCGCTCCGGGGACCGACGGAGACGGCGGAAAGGGAGATCGAGACCGGAGCGGAGGATCCCTTCGAGGTCACCAGCGCGAACTCGCGGGCCCGGCCCTTCTTCGCGCTCGCGCGGAGCATCACCTCGAAGGCGGGACGCTCCCCCGGGACGACGAGGTCGCGGAAGGGGGACCCGCCGAGCCCTCTGCGCGGCGCCCCCGCGATCTCCCAGAGGCGACGGTTGCCGAAGAGCACCACCCCGTCGTGACCCAGGAGGGCCGCGCCATCCCCCATGGCATCCAGCAGTACGTGATACGGGTGGGCGGCTCCGCCGATCGCGAGAGTCCGGTCTCCCCCCGGCCCCGAAACGACCAGGGCGTCCACCCGGCCGGTGCGGATCGCCTCCAGCGTCGCCTCGGCCTCCTCCAACCGGGCACGCATGTCGGACGTCACCGAGCTCCGCCGCCTCTTCACCGAGCGCGTCGGTCTCACCGCCAACACTCAGCGAACATCACCGCGTCCCTGGCGATCGCGGCCGCAGGTCGAGCCCGACCAGTGCCCGTTCGGTGTCGGAGAGGTCGCCGATCAACTTGCGGATCGGCTCGGGAAGCCGGCGGACCAGGGTGGGGAGCGCCAGGATCTGGTCCCCGCGCGCCAGTTGCGGGTGTTCGAGCAGGTCGATCACCTCGATGCGATACCGTCCCTGGAGGTGCTCGTCGCAGATCCGTTGCAGATTGGCCAGGGCGGCAAGCGACCTCGCGGTCTGGCCCGCGACATAGAGCCGGAGATCGAAGAACTCGGGCGCAAGTGCGGCCTTGGAGGACTTCCGGGAGGCTCGGGCGGACTTCGGGCTCATCGCCGTGCCCCCTGGCGGGTCCGGCTGCGCTTCACCGGCGCGACACCCTTCGCGGCCACCCGCTCCGATCCGACCAGCACCTTCCCTTCCCGTCGCACCACGTCGACCAGGACAAGGCCACGATCGGTCAGCACGAATTCCCGCACCTGGTTCGAGTGCGGCATCCCGCGCGACTTGAGGACGTTGAGGGTCCGGGTGCGCTCGCCGTTCAACTCGAGGTTCCGGAGCACGAGCCAGGTGTCCATGAAGGAGGAGATCCCCAGGTCGGTGCCCTCGGAGTTCCCGTCATCGCCCGTGAGGGAGGTGAAGAGCGCGGTCACCTCTCGCACCTTCATGAAGTCGATCAGGCGTGCGAGCATCGCCCGGACTTCGACCGAGGTCCCGACCGAGATCAGGTTGCTGATCGGGTCCACCACGACCACCCGCGGCTGCTTCTCCTCGATCATCCGGTGCATGATGCTCAGGTGCCCTTCGAGCCCGCTGACCGTCGGGCGGGCCGCGTGCACCTGTAGCTGCCCGTTCTTCAGCGCGGGGGCCAGATCGAGGCCGATCGATCGAAGATTCCGCTCGATCTGCGACCCCGATTCCTCGAAGGCGAAGTAGAGGGCCGGCTCTCCCCTCCGGCAGGCGGCCGCCGTGAAGTAGCCGGCCAGGCTGGTCTTCCCGGTGCCGGCGCTCCCCGAGACGAGGAGGCTGCTCCCCCGGAAGTAGCCCTTCCCGCCGAGCATCCCGTCGAGCGCCGGCAGGCCGCTGGACACCCGGCCGGCGGGGACCCGATGCTGCAGCCCCAGCGAGGCGATCGGCAGCACCGAGATCCCCGACTCGTCGATGAAGAAGGGGGACTCATTCGCGCCGTGGGGGGACCCCCGGTACTTGACCACCCGCAGCCGGCGGGTCGCATTCTCTTCCATCACCCGGTGATCCAGCAGGATGACACAGTCGGTGATGTACTCTTCCAGGCCGTGGCGGGTGAGCCCCCCTTCCCCGCGCTCCCCGGTCACGATCGCGGTGACCCCCTTGACCCGGAGCCAGTCGAAGAGCCGGCGAAGCTCGGCACGCAGGGTCCGGGTATCCGACAATCCCGAGAAGAGGGTCTCGATGGTGTCGAGGACCACCCGCTTGGCGCCGATCGAATCGATGGCGTGACCCAGCCGGATGAAGAGACCGTCGAGGTCGTAGTAGCCGGTCTCCTGGATCTCGTTGGGTTCGACCCGGACATGGTCCAGCAGGAGCTTCTTGCGGGCGGAGAGAGGGCGGGGATCGAGCCCGAGCGAGGCGAAGTTGAGCGTCAGATCCTCGACGGTCTCCTCGAACGACATGAAGACGCCCGGCTCGCCGTACCGGAGGGCTCCATTGATCAGGAACTCCATCGAGAGGATCGTCTTGCCGCACCCTGGACCACCGCAGACCAGCGTCGGCCTGCCCCGGGGCAGCCCACCTCCCGTGATCTCGTCCAGACCCTGAATGCCGGTCGGTGACTTGGCCACGGGGCTGGCCGAAGCTGGGCGCTTCACGGATTGTGGACTCATGGGACCTGAACGGCTGCGGCTACCAGGAAGGAGCGAAGGGGAGCGCCGCGATGGCGGACCTTCGCGGATTCACGTGTCGCGACATGAACCGGCGCATCCAGAACTTAACTCCCGGAGACAAGTGGCCGCCAGTCTGACGGCACATATAATGGAAAAGGCCCCCGCCACGACACCGGACGGAGGCCCCTGGACGAAGGGACCGCTGCCTCAGATCTCGACGATCTTGACCCCGCGCTTGGCCAGCTCCTTGATGTACGCCGCCGCCGGCACCGACTGATCCGGCGTCAGTACGCCGTGGTTCTGCACCCGGCCGTCGGCCTGCATCAATCCGGTGATCGCGAGCGAGTAGCCCGTCGTCCGCATCATCGCGCTGATCCCGTGCTTCACGTCGTACTTGTCGATCAACTGCCACGCCTCCCGCGCCTTCTTCCCCTTCCGCTTCCCGGTCACCTCGACCCGGAGCGCCACGAGATCGCGCCCTTCCGGCTTGTTGAGCTTCGGCGTCACCGCCGCAATGAAGAGATCCCGCGGCACGACATCCTTCCCCTTCACCCGAATGGCCCGGTTGTCGAGCAACCCAAGCTCGCGGATCGGGCGCATGATGGCGACGTGGCCCGGATAACGGAGTGTCTTGTACTCCATCACCTTGACCTTCTTCTCGAAGGTGATGGGCATGGTGCTGATCCCGCCGGCGGTGTGAAACGCTTCGAGCGTGCCGACCGGCTTCGGAAACTTGACGTTCTCCAGCTCGGAGAGGGCGTCCACCTCCACCATCTTCCCGCCCCGCAGGATGAGCGAGGGCGTGGTGTAATAGTCGAGCGCCCCTTCGAGCGAATAGACGATCTGATAGTTGAGCGGCGGCTCCGGCTTCTGCGGCAGCCCGCCGACGAAGATCTTGACCCGCTCCGCCACATCCATCCGCCGGATCCCCTCGGCCGCCAGGATATTGACCATCCCCGGCGCCAAGCCGCAGTCGGGAATGATCGAGACCCCCTGGGCGACGGCCCGGTCGTTCAGCTTCTTCTGCTGCAGCACGATCTCGGTGTTCCCGCCGAGGTCGCAGAAGTGGGCCCCGATCTCGACGGCGGCGCGGGCGATCGGCTCGTTCAGGTAGTACGGCAACGCCGACATCACCGACTCGTGGCCGTGGATCGCGGCGCGCAGGGCGGCTCCATCCTTCACGTCGAGCTTCAGGGTCTGGAGCCGGCCGCCGTGGTCTCCCTGGAGGAAGGGGGGCAGACGGGTGGGATCGAGATCGGCCAGGGTCACCTGGGTGACGGCGGGAACCTGGAGGAGATCATAGGTGCAGGCGCAGCCTTGCAGGCCAGCGCCGAGGACCAGCATCTTCATCGGTACTCCGAAGCGGAAGCGAGGTTCAAAAAAGCGTCGCAATCTAGCCGCGCCGGGGGGCCCAAACAACCGGAGGGAGCCAGGCCCGCCAAGCCGAGGCTCGCGCCGGAACTCCCGCTCCAGCATAGCTTTATCTCACGATGACGACCCCACCCTCCCCGC
>JBIOIC010000023.1:0-14666 GCA_044449625.1 Gemmatimonadales bacterium
GAAAGATTTCCCTTCGGCCGGGGGGAGTCAAGGAAGGCGCAGGGACGGAGAGCCGCAGAGGCGAAAGGACGAGGGGGATGGATGCCGAAAATGGAACGGGGCGGCCGAAGCCACCCCGATCCTTGCCTGTGCATCTCTCCGACCCTGCGCCTCTGCGCCCCTCCGCCTACTTCGATTCGATCCGCATCCCGTAGAACGACCGGTAGATGAAGAAGACCGAGACGGCGAAGAAGGCCGCGGCGAGTACGTGGACGAAGGTGGCGCCCTTGGCCTCCTGCAACGAGACGGCGAGTTCCACGGCGAGGAGGCCGAAGAGGGTGGTGAACTTGATGACCGGATTCAGGGCCACCGAGCTGGTGTCCTTGAAGGGATCGCCCACGGTGTCGCCGACGACCGTGGCGGCGTGGAGCGGAGTCCCCTTCTGCTTCAATTCCACCTCCACGATCTTCTTCGCATTGTCCCAGGCGCCGCCGGCATTGGCCATGAAGATGGCCTGGTAGAGCCCGAAGAGCGCGATGGAGATCAGGTAGCCGATGAAGAAGTACGGATCGATGAACGAAAAGGCCAGCGTCGCGAAGAAGACGGCGAGGAAGATGTTCCACATCCCCTTCTGCGCGTATTTGGTGCAGATCTCAACGACGGCCTTGCTGTCCTCCACGGAGGCCTTGGCGACGCTGCCGAGCTTGATGTTGGCCTTGATGAACTCGACGGCGCGGTAGGCGCCGGTGGTCACGGCCTGCATCGACGCGCCGGTGAACCAGTAGATCATCGACCCGCCGCAGATCAGGCCGAGCAGGAACGGCGCATGGAGGATCGAGAGGTTCCCGATCAGCGACGGCTCCAGCCCGTGGGTCAGCGCCACGATGATCGAGAAGATCATCGTCGTCGCGCCGACCACGGCGGTCCCGATGAGCACCGGCTTGGCGGTCGCCTTGAAGGTGTTGCCGGCGCCGTCGTTCTCCTCGAGATGATGCTTGGCCTTCTCGAAGTCGACATCGAATCCATAGTCCTTCTTGATCTCGGCCTTGATGTTCGGCAGAGTCTCGATGACCGAGAGCTCATAGACCGACTGCGCGTTATCGGTCACCGGACCGTAGGAATCAACCGCGATGGTGACCGGCCCCATGCCGAGGAAGCCGAAGGCCACCAGGCCGAAGGCGAAGATGGCCGGGGCCATCATCAGCCCGGTGGGGAGCATCGTGCTCACGCCGAAGCCGATCGCCATGAGGGCGAGCATCGCCATGCCGAGCCAGTAGGCGCTGAAGTTGCCGGCCACCAGGCCCGACAGGATGTTGAGCGACGCGCCGCCTTCGCGGGAGGAGATGACCACCTCGCGGACGTGGCGGGACTCGGTGGAGGTGAAGACCTTGACCAGTTCCGGGATGATCGCCCCGGCGAGGGTGCCGCAGGTGATGACCGTCGAGAGCTTCCACCAGATCGAGGTATCGCCCTGGACCGAGGGGATCATCAGGTTCGACACGACGTAGGTGATCGCGACCGAGATGAGCGAGGTGAGCCACACCAGTGTGGTGAGCGGGGCCTCGTAGTTCATCTTGTCGACGTGCTGGTACTTCGCCTTGGCGAGGGCCGCGTTGATGAAGTACGCGAGGCCGGCGGCGACGATCATCATCACCCGCATCACGAAGATCCAGACCAGCAACTGGACCTGGACGACGGCGTCCGGCACGGCGAGCAGGATGAAAGTGATGAGCGCGACGCCGGTGACGCCGTAGGTCTCGAAGCCGTCGGCCGAGGGGCCGACGGAGTCGCCGGCGTTGTCCCCCACGCAGTCGGCGATGACGCCGGGGTTCCGGGCGTCATCTTCCTTGATGTTGAAGACGATCTTCATCAGGTCGGCGCCGATGTCGGCGATCTTGGTGAAGATGCCGCCCGCGATCCGGAGCGCCGCCGCGCCCAGCGACTCGCCGATGGCGAAGCCGATGAAGCAGGGACCGGCGTAGTCGCCCGGAATGAAGAGCAGGATGCCGAGCATCATCAGCAATTCCACGCTGATGAGGAGCATCCCGATGCTCATCCCCGCCTTGAGCGGAATGTCGTAGCAGGGGTAGGGCTTGCCGCGGAGGCTCGCGAAGGCGGTGCGGCTGTTGGCGAAGGTGTTCACCCGGATGCCGAACCAGGCGACGCTGTAGCTGCCCGCGATGCCGACGAGGCTGAAGAGCAGGATGATGATGACGGTGCCAAGCGGATAGCCGTGGACCACAGCACCGCTCGCGTCCACCGTCGTTGCCAGGCGGCCGAAGTAGAGCGCCGTCACCGCGCCGATGAAGAGCCAGAGGGCGATGAGAAACTTGCCCTGGGTCAGCAGGTAGGTCTTGCAGGTCTCGTAGATGAGTTCGGAGATCTCCCGCATCGACGCGTGCACCGGCAGGTTCCGCAGGTGCATGTACATCGCGAGGCCGAATGCGAAGCCGAGGGCGCAGATCACCAGCCCGAAGAGGAGCAGGTGGTGCCCGGTCATCCCGAAGAGGAAGGTGACGGTATCGAGCGACGGCACCTTGAGGCTCGCCTCGCCGCCGGCGGTCGGATTCTGGGCGAGCAGGGCGCCGGGCAGGAGCGCGAGGGCGGCGAGCGCGGCCGTGATCTGGCCCGCGCGGGCGCGGACGTGGTCCAGCAACGTCATAGGAGTGGCGTTTCTCTTGAAATGACCGGGGAAGCGTCCCCGTGCGGCCGGGCGGCGGTCCCGCCCGGTCGGGAGCTCAATAGGCCCCGCGCAAGACATGCGTCGGATCGGCCAGGACATGCACCGTGGCGAGGAAGCGGCGGGCCAGCTTGTCGGCCTCGCTCTCGCCCGGTTGATCAGTCTCCACCGTCACGCGGGTATAATGCCCGCCCTCCGCCTCGGCCTGGATCGTGAAATGGCCCAGCGCCCCGGCGAAGCGGCGCCGGCGCGGCCCTTCCTCGGCCGGCGTCAACCGCGCGCCGAAGAAGGCCGTGGCCCGGCCCATCACGTCGCCGGGGGCGACCGAGGTGCGGTGGAAGTATTTCACTTCTCGTAGTACTCGATGCCGAGATGGGTGATCGGCTCTTCGCCCATCAGCCAGCGCAGCGTGTTCTTGAGCTTGGTCTGCTGGATGAAGAGATCATGCTCCGGATAGAGGCCGGGGCCGACCTGCGGGCTCTTGAAGAAGAAGGAGAGCCACTCCTGGATCCCGCTCATCCCGGCGCGCTGCGCCAGATCGAAGAGGATGGCCAGATCAAGCACCAGCGGCGCGGCGAGGATCGAGTCCCGGCAGAGGAAGTCGACTTTGATCTGCATCGGGTAGCCCATCCACCCGAAGATGTCGATGTTGTCCCACCCCTCCTTGTTGTCCCCACGCGGCGGGTAATAGTTGATCCGCACCTTGTGGTACATCTTGGAATAGAGCTGGGGATACAGCTTCGGCTGCAGGATGTACTCCAGCACGCCGAGCTTCGACTCTTCCTTGGTCTTGAAGTTGTCCGGATCGTCCAGCACCTCGCCGTCGCGGTTGCCGAGGATATTGGTCGAGTACCACCCCGCGACGCCGAGCAGCCGCGCCTTGAACATCGGCGCGAGCACCGTCTTCATCAGGGTCTGGCCGGTCTTGAAGTCCTTGCCGCCGATCGCGACCTTGCGCTCCACGGCAAGCTTTTCGAGCGCCGGGAAGTCACACGAGAGGTTCGGCGCGCCGTTGGCGTAGGGAATCCCCTCCATGATCGCGGCCCAGGCGTAGAGCATCGATGGCGCGATGGTCGGATCGTTCGCTTCCATCGCCTGCTCGAAGGCGGCCAGGGTCCGGTGCGCCGGTCCGGGCTGCAGATAGGCCTCGGTCGACGCGCACCAGACCATCACGATCCGGTCGAGGCCATGCTTGGCCTTGAAGTCCCGGATGTCCTGCCGCAGCTGCTCGGCCAGATCCCGCTTGTGCTTCCCCTTCTTGACGTTCTTCCCTTCCAGGCGCTTGACGAACTGCTGGTCGAAGACCGCCGGCATCGGCACGATGCCCTTGAGGAACGGGGCGATCGGCTCGATGTGCTCGTGACGGTCCAGGACCCCGCAATGGACCGCCGACTCGTAGGCGTTGTCGGGGACCGGATCCCACGCCGTGAAGACGAGGTCGTCGAGCTGGGCCAGGGGGACGAAGTCCTTGATCAACGGCACCCGGCCTTCGGTGCGCTTGCCGAGGCGGATGGTTCCCATCTGGGTCAACGAGCCGATCGGCTGGCCCTTGCCGCGCCGCGCGAGCTCCACGCCCGCGATGAAGGTCGAGGCCACCGCGCCGAGGCCGACGCACATCACGCCGAGCTTCCCCTTTGCGGGAGCGATCTTCCGAGCTGCCTTGTCCCCTGCGTTCATCCTTTCCGCTGCACCGACGGACGTCCGGGTTCACGCCGCCCGGGCGCCCTCCGTCTGGCGATAGACATATACGAACCGCTGCACCACGGTCACCAGAGAGGCGAGCGCGAGCAGCGCGACGATCACTTCGAGGATCAGCGCCCGCGGCCCCGCCCCTACCAGCAGCGACGGCACGCCGAGACCGATGATCCGTTCCGCCCGCTGGGCGATCCCCACCTTGCAGTCGACCCCGAGCCCCTCCGCCCGGGCCCGGGCGTAGGAAACGAGGAACGCCCCCAGCACCGCCAGCATGCAGGTGAGCAGGGCCCCGTTGCGCCAGGCGATGTCCGGCGCGGCCAGGAAGTAGGCGGCGATCCCGATGAAGATGGCGCCATCCCCCACCCGATCGAGGGTCGAGTCGTAGAACGCCCCGAACTTGGTCGCCGTCTTCCCGGCCCGTGCCACCTGTCCGTCCAGCGTGTCCGCCACCCCGCTCAGGAGCAGCAGGAATCCCCCCCAGCGGATCTCGCCCGCGCCATAGCAGACCGCCGAGGCGATGACGATCCCGGTGCCGATGGTCGTGATCAGGTTGGGCCGGATGCCCCCGCGAACGAGAAGGTTCACGGCGGGAAGGACCATTCCGTAATAGGCCCGTTCGGCAACGGCGGGGACCAGCTTCAACGCGCGCGCTTCCTTCGGTTCCGGGGGACAAATCCCACCCGCCCGGCACCCGAGCGGAGCGGCGAAGGATAACAGCCAGAATGGGTTAGGGCAATTCGGCGCAGCAGCTTGCCGAGGCCCGCGGCTCAAGGATAAAGAAGGAACGGAGTCCGGCGGGCGAGGAACTGATCGCGTGCCGCCCCCCAGCTCGCCACGATGGCGTCCGGGGCCTCTCCCCCCAACAGGGCGAGCCGAAGCGCGCTCCCCCCCGCCAGGCGGTCGAACTGCCGGGGAAGGAAGGCAAACCGGTCGCCAGCGCTGGCCCGAACCGCCGCCAGCAGATGCACCGCCGTGCTGGTCGGATCGTATCGGGCCCGATCGGTGACGTGGAGCCTGATCCCGGCGAGGAGAGTGTCGGCGTACTTCTCGTCCCCCGGATGCCGTGGCGTGAAGGTCACCCCGCGGAACTCGACCCCCGGCAACGATTCAGCCCGGATGCGCGCCAGCACCGCCACCGTGTCGAGCCAGGGCGCGCCGATCTGCTCGAAGGGGGCATCGCTCCCCCGCCCCACCGACAGATCGGTCCCCTCGAAAAGACAGAGCCCTGGATAGTGGAACAGGCTCTCCAACGTGGGGAGATTGGGGCTCGGCGGCACGAAGGGGAGACCGGTCGCATCGAATGCCTCGGCACGATGCCAGCCCCGCACCGGAACCACCCTGAGATCGGTGGTGAGACCGAGATCGGAGCGCGCGAGCCGCGCCAATTCACCCAGTGTCATCCCCGGACGCATCGGCACGGCCAGCAACCCGACATCGGACGAGAACGCGGTGTCGAGGACGTTCCCCTGGACCGCACCGCCGATCGGATCGGGACGATCGAGGATCACCACCGGCCGGCCGGCCGCGGCGGCGGCGCGCATCACATTGACCGTGGTCGCGAGATAGGTGAAATAGCGGGCCCCCGCGTCCTGCAGGTCGACCAGGATCAGGTCGAGCCGACCGAAGACCCCCTCCGACTGGGTCCGCGCCGGGCCGTAGAGGGAGTAGATTGGAAGGCCGGTCGCGGAATCGGTGGTGGAGCCGACCGCGGCCCCCGGATCGGCCGTTCCACGGAAGCCGTGCTCCGGACTGAAGAGGGCGACGAGATCCACCCCGGCGGCGCGGAGCCGAGCGGCATCGCTGGTACCGTGAGCGTCGACCCCGGCAAGGTTGGTGATCAGGCCGACGCGCCGCGCGCGGATAAGGGCGAAGCTGTCGTCCACCAGCACGTCAATCCCCGGCGCCGCGGCCACCGGCGCCGGAGCTCCCATCGGCCGGGAAGGGGCGCAGGCGCCGGCCCCGGCGATCATCACCACGAAGGCGACCCCGAACTTTTGGTGCATCCTGTGCGCTACCTCGTTCCGTTGGTCCTCTTGGGCGCCGCCTGCGCGGGGAACATCCCCGCGCCCACGATCCCGTCGGGCGTTCCGGTGCCGCCGCCGATTGAAGTGCCCCCCGCCGTGCGGACCACCGCCGACGGACGTACCGACCTCGCCTCGGTCCTGGCCCAGCTCTCGCCCCGTCAAAAGCTCGCGCAACTGGTGATGCCTTGGATCGCCGGAAACTACGAGGCCTTCGACGACTCGGCGCTGGTCAAAGCGACCGCCTGGGTCGATTCACTCCAGGTCGGCGGGATCATCGTCTCCGTCGGCTCGCCGCTCGACATCGCGGCCAAACTGAACTTCCTGCAACGCCGAAGCGGACTGCCGCTCCTCATCGCCGCCGATCTCGAAGGGGGCACCGCCGGCCGGTTCGGCGGCGGGACGGCCTTCCCCACCAATATGGGGGTTGCCGCGACGGGCCGGGAGCTCGACGCCTACGAGATGGGCCGCATCACGGCGCTCGAAGGGCACGCGGTCGGGATCCATCTCGCCTTCGCGCCGGTGGCGGACGTCAACAACAATCCCGCCAACCCGATCATCAATACCCGCTCTTTCGGCGAGGATCCGCAGGCGGTCGCGCGGCTGGTGGGCGCCGCCATCCGCGGGATGCAGGAGCACGGGCTCTTCGCCACCGCCAAGCATTTCCCCGGCCACGGCGATACCGGTACTGACAGCCACATCGCCCTGCCGGTCATCCTCTCGGGCTGGGAGCGGCTCGATACTCTCGAGCTGGTCCCTTTCCGCGCCGCGATCGACGCGGGGGTGACCGCCATCATGAGCGCGCACATCGCCCTTCCGGGGCTCGACAGCGGACGGATCCGGCCCTCAACGCTCAATCCGGCGATCCTGACCGGGGTGCTGCGCGATTCGCTCGGCTTCCACGGCGTGGTGGTGACCGACGCGCTCGATATGGGGGCGCTGGTCTCGGCCTACGGCGGCGGCCGCGCGGCGGTCCTCGCCTTCCTGGCCGGCGCCGACCTCCTCCTCCAGCCCGCCGATCCCGCCGAGGCGCTCAAGGCGCTGCTGCTGGCCTATCAGAACCACGAGTTCGGCGATGAGCGGCTCGACGCATCGGTCCGCCGCGTGCTGCGGCTCAAGGACCGGCTCGGACTCTTTCAGCGGCGGACGGTCGACCTCGAAGCGATCCCACTCGTCGTCGGCGACTCTTCCTTCCGCCGCGAGGCACAGGACATCGCCCAGCGCGCGGTGGTGCTGGTCAAGGACAGCGCCGCCACGGTGGACTCGCTCCGCCACGGCCACCAGCGCATCACCCTCATCACCTACGGCGATGAGAACAGCCCCAACATCGGCACCCGGCTGACCCAGGAACTCCGCGTCGCGGGACACCCGGTCACCCTCTTCAAGCTCTGGCCGATGAGCGGCCAGGCGAGCTACGACTCGGCCCGGACGGTCCTCGCCAAGGGGGAGACGATCATCTTCACCGCGTCGGTGCGCGCCTCGGCGGGGCGCGGCACTCTCGCCCTCCCCGACGCGATGGCGCAGCTCATCGACAGCATCTCGAAGCAGCGCCCGACGGTGCTCGTCTCCGAAGGATCGCCCTACATCATCCAGCAGGCACCGTCGGCCGGGAGCTATCTGGTCAGCTGGACCCCGAATACGTTCGCTGAAATCGCGCTCGGGAAGGCGCTGGGCGGGACCGCGCCGATCGGCGGGCATCTCCCCATCAGCATCCCGCCCTTCTTCACCCTCGGCGCCGGGATCACCAAGCGATGAGCGCTCGGCTCGGCCTCGCACTGCTGATCGCGGGGAGCGGCTGCGCGGCATCCCACCCGGCGAGCGCGCCTCTTCCCGCCTGGGCCGTTCCGCATTCTCCCCGCGACAGCGCCGAGGCGCGCTTCCCCGAGGCGGTGCGCTTTCTCGACTCCGCGGTATCGGTCGGTGCTTCACCGGGCGCGGTGCTCGCGGTGAGCTGGAAGGGACACCGGTACTACCACGGCACCGGGCGGCTCGGGATCGGCGACGCGACCGTTCCCGATTCGCTCACGCTGTACGACCTGGCCTCCGTCACCAAGGTCACGGCGATGACCCCGCTCGCCCTCTTCGCCGCGAGCGAAGGGAAGCTCGATCTCGACGCACAGATCCAGCGCTATGTGCCGGAGTTCCAGGGCCCGCACAAGGACGGGGTGACGGTGCGGCAGCTGCTCACCCATTCGAGCGGACTCCCCGCCTGGCGGGCGCTCTACAAGGAAGCCGACACCCGGGAGGCGGCGCTCGCCCTCGCCGATACGACCCCGCTCGATACGCTCCCCGGCGTCCGGATGGTCTACTCCGACCTCGGCATCATGATCACGACGCAGGCGCTCGAGCGGATACTCGGCCACCGGATCGATACGCTGGCGGCAACGCTCGTCTTCGCTCCGCTCGGGATGACCTCGACCCGCTACCTCCCACCTCCAGCGTGGCTGGCGCGGATCGCGCCGACGGAGAACGACACCAGCTGGCGGCATCGGATGCTCCGCGGTGAAGTGCACGATGAGAACGCATCGCGATTGGGCGGCGTGTCGGGACACGCCGGTCTCTTCAGTGATGGCGTGGACATGCTCGCGTATGGTGAGTGGTGGATCGGCCAATGGGAGGCCCCCCGCCTCTCGGCTTTTTCCGGCTTCGTCACCCGCCAGAATATGCCGCCGGGATCGAGCCGAGCGCTGGGCTGGGACACCCCCTCGGAGGGATCGAGCGCGGGGGTGCTGATGTCGGCCCGGAGCTTCGGGCATACCGGGTTTACCGGGACCTCGATCTGGATCGATCCGACCCGGGAACTGGTCGTTGTTCTGCTGAGCAACCGGGTCCACCCGACCCGGGCCAACCAGCAGTGGGGCGCTCGGTTGCGCGGCGGCGTGGCGGACCGGATCGTCCGGGCGATCGACCCGGGAGCGGCCCCGCGGACGGCATCGGTTGACTCCGTCGGGGCCCGTCCCTAGTTTGGAATCGAGATTCGAACCGGCCCTCCGGGCCACTGAAGGAGCGGGCAAGATGAGCACCAGCGTAGAGCAGCAGGCGACCGGGGCCTTCCAGCTCACCCTGACCGACAATGCGGCGGTCGAGGTCCGGAAGTTCATGGAAGCGGAAAAGGTGCCGGCCGAGAGCGGCGGCTTGCGGGTGAGCGTGATGCCCGGCGGCTGCTCCGGCTTCAAGTACAGCCTGAACATCGAAGAGCGCGCCCTCGAGGACGACTCGGTCGTCGAGATCAACGGCATCCGCGTCTTCGTTGACGCCTTCTCGATGCAGTACCTGAACGGCATCTCGATCGACTACGTGACGGCGATGCAGGGCTCCGGGTTCAGCTTCAACAACCCGAACGCCACCGGCGGCTGCGGCTGCGGGACGAGCTTCACGGCGTAAGGGGTGAGAGGTGGGACGGCAGAGGGGGCTCCGAGACCATCGGGGCCCCTTTCACGTTGCCCCCTCTTCCCCTTTCTCCTTTCTCCCTTCTCCTTTCCTCCCGTCCCCTCCGTCCGGGAGATCGCCGCCTGCATCCGCTCGACCTCGCGACCGTCGTCATCTATCTCGCCATCGTCACCGCCATCGGGATCAGGGCGGGACGGGGGCAGCGTACCGCCGGCGATTACTTCCTCGGCGCCCGGGATCTCCCCGCCCTCGCCGTTCTCTTTTCCATCGTGGCGACGGAGACCTCGGCCCTCACCGTCATCTCCGTCCCCGGGATCGGCTTCAAGGGGGATCTCACCTTTTTGCAGCTCGGCTTCGGCTACATCCTCGGGCGGATCGGCGTCGCGGCCTGGCTCCTCCCCGGCTACTTCCTGGGCTCGCAGGAGACCGCGTATCAGCGGCTCGCCTCCCGCTTCGGCGACCGGACCCGGCGGCTCGTTTCCGCCGTCTTCCTCCTCACCCGCTTTCTCGGTGACGGCGTCCGGGTCTTCGCCGGGGCGATCCCGCTCGCCCTCCTCGCGGGATGGAGCGTGCCGACGGCGATCGTGGTGATGGGCGCGGTGACCCTGCTCTACACCTGGTACGGCGGATTGAAGGCGGTGGTCTGGACCGACGTGCTGCAGCTCGCCATTTACACCACCGGCGGGGTGGTGGCCCTCGGCATCGCGATCCACCTCGGCGGAGGAGTGCGCGCCGTCGTCACGGCGGCCGCGGCCGCCGGCCGGCTCCGGGTGATCGTGCCGCACCTGAGTCTGACGGAGCCGTACACCCTCCTCGGCGGGCTCATCGGCGGCGGGCTCCTCTCGGCGGCCTCGCACGGGACCGACCACCTCATTGTGCAGCGGCTGCTCGCGACCCGGTCGCTCAGGGACGCTCAGCGCGCCCTCATCGGCTCCGGCGTCGTGGTCACTCTCCTGTTTGCCCTCTTCCTCCTCATCGGGGTCGCGATCCGCACCGGCGGCATCATCGGGACCACCGTCGCCGGCGATCAGGTCTTCCCCCAGTTCATCATCTCGCACCTGCCGGCGGGGCTCGCCGGTCTCGTCATCGCGGGAATCCTCGCCGCCTCGATGGGAACCCACAGCTCCGCCATCAGCGCGCTGGCGAGTTCGGTCACTCACGATCTCTACGCCACCTGGACCGGCCGCACCGACCCGGCGCACCTCCTCAAGGTGGGGCGCGGCTTCGCGCTCGCCTGGGGGACGGCGCTCATCCTCGCCGCCATCGCCTTCAACGCCTTTACCCAGGGGAATACCCCGGTGGTGGTGCTGGCGCTCTCGATCGCCTCGGTGACCTACGGTGGACTCCTCGGCACCTACCTCCTGGCCGGCGGCTGGGCCCGCACCCGCGGACGCGACGTCATCACCGGGATCCTCGCCACCATCGTGGTGATGACGGCGGTGATCTTCGCCGCGCGACTCTCCACCTGGCCGCCGCTCGGCTGGCTGGCCCCGATGGGCCGCCTGGCCTGGCCGTGGTATGTTCCGATGGGCACCGCGCTGACCCTCGTCGTGGCCATCGCCACGAGCTTCCTACCCAACCCCCGAGTGGAACGATGACGGCGCATTTCGTCGGAGTGGACGTCGGCGGCACCAAGACCACTGCGGTCGTCGGCTCGGCCACCGAAGTGCTGAGCCGAGCCAATGGGCCGGGTGCCGCGGTGCGGCCGGGACGGGCGCTGGCCTCGGCCCAGACCATCGCGGAGGTGGCGCGGAAGGCGCTCGCCGCGTCAGGCCAACTCTCAGCGGCGGTGCTGGTGGTGGGCGCGGCCGGTGCGGGACGCGCGCCCGAACGGGAAGAGCTCGAACTGGCGCTCGTCCGGGAGAAGATCGCCGACAAGGTCAAAGTCACCACCGACATCGAACTGGCCCTCGTGGCGGCGTTCGAGCAGGAACCGGGGATCGTGCTCAGTGCCGGCACCGGAAGCATCGCCCTCGCGCGGGACGCGACCGGCGCTACCCATCGCGCCGGCGGCTACGGCTGGCAGATGGGAGATGAGGGCTCGGGCTACGGGATCGGCCGGTCGGCGCTGGGCGCAGTGAGCCGGCACAGGACGGTCGCGGTCCCGCCACCAAGCTGACCCTCCGGGTGATGGCCGCCGCCAAGGCGCGGACCTTCGACCAGCTCATCAATTGGGCGACGCTCGCCACCCCCGCCGACGTCGCGACTCTCGCTCCGGGGGTCATCGAGATGGCGGCCCACGGCGACACCGTGGCGCAGGGAATCCTCGACTACGCGGTCCGGGAACTCGTCCTCCTCGCGACGGCGCTCCAGGGGGCGGTGGCGAAGAGCCCGACACCGGTCGCCCTCTCCGGCGGCCTCCTCGGCGAAGGGGGAGCGCTCCGGAGTGCCGTGATCGCGAAGCTCAAGGAATCCCGCGGCATCGCCGTCCAGGAGGAGCCGGTCGAGGGAGTGCTCGGCGCCCTCGCGATGGCGAGGGAGCTGGGCGGGTGAGAGGTGAGCGAGAAGAGGTGAACGGTAAACGGTGAAAAGTGAACGGGCCTCGGAAGATGATTCCGGGGCCCATCGTTCTTTAGGACTGAAGGGTGGGATCGAACGAAGACCCTGCTAGGGCAGCCGCGGCAGGTGTATCGTCACCGTCCCAAGGTTCCGCACAACCGAATCTGGTCCGGCATCCGACCATATCACCGACCGGCGGAAGTACCGCAGCGAATCACCAAAGACTCGCGCGACATTCCAGGATCCACGACTCACGACCCACGACCCTTCCGCAGCCGAGAATGCCGGACTCCGTAGAGGAAGTAGATGCAGAGCCCGACCAGCAGCCAGACCCCGAAGCGTATCCAGGTGATCCCCGGGAGCTGGGTCATCAGGTAGAGGCAGGAGACGATCGAGATGATCGGCGTCAAGGGGACCCACGGGGCGCGAAACGGACGCACACGGTCCGGCTCGGTGCGCCGGAGCATGATGACCCCGGCGGACACCAACACAAAGGCGAAGAGCGTGCCGATGTTGGTCAGGTCCACCACTTCCGCGATGTTGGCGAAGGCGGCGAAGATCCCGACGAAGAGTCCGGTCAGGATCGTGCCGATGTAGGGCGTCTTGTACTTCGGATGCACCTTGGCGAGGAAGGGCGGCAGCAGCCCGTCGCGGGACATCGACATGAAGATCCGGGGCTGGCCCAGCTGGAAGACCAGCAGCACGCTGCTCATCGCGATGACGGCGCCGGCGGCGACGATCAGGCGGGAAATGTCGAGCACCCGGGGAGAGCCGTCGGCCAGGGCGAGGGCGGTGATCATCGGCTCGGCGGTGCCGAGCTTGTTCCACGGCGCCATTCCGGTCATCACCAGTGCCAGGATGATGTAGAGCACGGTGCAGACCACCAGGCTCATGATGATTCCGAAGGGCATGTCCTTGGCGGGGTCCTTCGCCTCCTCGGCCGCGGTGGAGGTCGCGTCGAAGCCGATGTAGCTGAAGAAGACGATCGCGGCCCCGGCGCTGATTCCGGCAAAGCCGTTCGGTGCGAAGCCCCCGAGCGCCGGATCGTGCCAGTGGATCGGCTTGATCAGCGTGATCCCGACGGTGCAAAAGAAGAGGATGATCGCGATCTTGAGCACGACCATCGCCGTGTTCGAATTGGCCGACTCCTTGATGCCGATCACCAGGATCACGGTGATGAGCGCGACGATCAGGAAGGCGGGAAAGTTGAAGATGACGGGCACGCCGAACAGGTGCGGGGCGGTGGCCACCGCCGAGGCGAGGTACCGCATTGCAGGATCGGTGGCGCCGGCCGCCACTTGCCGAGCCGCATCAAAGGCCGAGCGATAATCGGTCGAGAGCCAGGCCGGGACCACAATTCCGAAGTGGCTCACCAGTTCCCGGAAGTACCCCGCCCATCCGATCGCCACCCCGATGTTCCCCACCGCGTATTCGATGATCAGGTCCCAGCCGATGATCCAGGCCACGATCTCGCCGAGGGAGGCATAGGCGTAGGTGTAGGCGGAGCCTGAGATCGGGACCATCGCGGCGAACTCGGCGTAGCAGAGCGCCGCGAAACCGCAGGTGAGCGCGGTGAGGAGGAAGGAGAGGACGATGGCAGGACCGGCGCCGGGGCGGAGCGGATCGCCGACGATGGCGGTGCCCGTCGTGGCGAAGATTCCGGCCCCGATCGTAGCCCCGACGCCCAGCGCCGTCAGGTGCCACTTGTTGAGCGTGCGCTTGAGGCCGCCGCGCTCACGGATGTCGTCCTCGCAGTCGGCCAGCGACTTGCGGGTGAAGAGTTGGGACACGCTCGCTCCGTTTGGGGGCGGGGATGGAATGAAGAAAGGCCCGGCCGAGGACTACTCGTTGTTGAGCGTCACAATGACATCATAGGTGCTGGGGACGGGCACGTTCAAGCTGTCGCGTGCGGGACGGAAGTGATACGCCATCATGGCATCGACGAATGTCGAACGGTACTTGCGGTCATCAATGTGCGGGTACTCGGCAAGACGCAGCACGCTACCGGTGGCCGAGAGCCAGAAAGTGACCTTGACGTCCCGGCCGCGCAATTCCTTGGGCACGTGAGACGGTGGGAGTACCATGGCGTAGACATCCGGCGGCGTGCCGCTGCCGCCGTTGCCCCCTGTGCCCGGGCCGGTGCCACTTCCGGTGCCAGGCCCCTTGCCGCTCCCCTGACCGCCGCCCGAACCGGGACCCTTGCCGGGGCCGCCGCCCTGCCCCGGGCTCGCGACCGCGTTCCCCTTGGGAGCCGCGGTCGTCGTGTCCACCGGCGCCGTGGGAGACGGGACCTCGGTAATCACGGCGGGAGGCGGCGGGGTGGTCGGCACCGGGACCGATGCCGCCGCGTGCGTAATGACGACCTTCGGCGCGGAGATCGAAATATACTCCCCCCCTTTGGC
>JBIOIC010000024.1:0-14469 GCA_044449625.1 Gemmatimonadales bacterium
GACGAGGATTCCGAGGTCATGGGGTGCCGGGGTGTGGGAGGGGAGTGCGTGCTGCGTGCTGCGTGCTGCGTGCTGCGTGCTGCGTGCTGCGTGCTGCGTGCTGCGTGCTGCGTGCTGCGTGCTGCGTTGCGAAAGGTGCCAAGACCCGCCAAAGCGGTCAATACGGCGATGGCGCAGTCCGCAGCACGCAGTCCGCGTTACGGCCCCTTCGGCTTCTCAATCGCGGGGCGCGTTTCCGCGGCGCCGACGGCTTCGTCGACCACGGCCTTCCCCGCGGCCACAACGCCCTTCATCACCTTGCCGGCGCTGTCCATCGCGCTCAGGGTGCCGCCGATCGCCTTCACCGGGATCCGGCCGGCACGCATCGTGTCTTCCACCCGCTCGGTCAGCTTGGCGAAAAAGTTGGTCGGCGCGGCGCGGTCGGCGTACTTGCTCTCCAGGAACTCGACGAAGTCGAGGAGCTGGTAGCCCCGCTCATCGGAGAGAGACTCGAGTTTCCGCGCGATCCGCTGCTTGAGCTGCTCGTGCATGGAAGCTCCTTCGCCGCTCAGGAGCCGGCGACGACCTGCAGGAAATCCACCACCGGATTGGGCAGGTACTTGGTGGCGGCCGAGCGCACCTGGACCCGGAACGTCAGCTCCTTGAGCGGTTCGAGCTGGCGGAACCGGCTCACCTGATCGTTCGGCAGGATCACGTAGACGAATCCCGACTCGGGAAGCGGGCCGCGGGTCAGGAGGTAGCTCCGGCCGGCCGGGATCTCGGGCCGAAGCTCGTCGGCCACCATCACCGAGATCACCTGCAGGCGCCACTCGACCATCTTGCCGACGTACAGCGACGGGTTGGACCGGACCTGCGCCGCCGAGACGCCGACCAGCGCCTCATCGGGCACGTTGCCGAGATCGGCGGTATGGACCCACCCCGTCAGCGCGACCTGGGTCCAGTCGCCCGCGCGGGTAATGACGCGAAGCTCCGTCCCCGCGGGAAGGGTCACCATCGTGTTCCCGCCCGGGGCGCTGAAGAGGGGGGTCGGGCGGCTGGCCAGGGCCCGGTCGGTCTGGGTGACGCTCGGGGCGACCGGTGGCAAGGCTGCCGGGCTTGGATCCGGACGGCCCGGCGCGGCGGGAGTTTCGGGAGCCTTCGACGCCGCCGTGGCGGAGGCCGGCGCCTTGGCGGCCACCACCGCCGCAGGCTTCAAGCTGGCGCGGGGGACCCAGGCGTAGCGCCGGACGTGGACCCAGCCGTGGCCGTCGGCCTCGACCTTTTGCAACAGCACCCCGCGGGCCAGGTGGGCGATGATCCGGGCGGCGGGTGCCGCAGCCTGCCGCAGGTTCTGTCCCCCCGCCTGGGTTACTTCGAGATCGAATCCATCCCGTTGCGTGGCGCCGATTGAGCGGGCGAAGATCCACCCATCCACCAGGAGCTCGACCGCCTGGCCATCGACGCGCCGGGACGCAAGCGCTGCCCCCTTGACGACGAGGCCGAGCGAGGCGCCGCCGGGGGTGGCGTACACCCGGCTTTCGGCGGCCAGCGTCTGGGTATCCTGGGCCCGCAACGGAGCGCAGAAAGCGGCCCCCGCGAAGAGCACGAGGAACGCGCTCCGGCACGCCGGAAAGGCTGGTTGCGGGCGCGGCCCGGGACTAGATTGCGGCGCGTAAGTCACGATTTGACATTGTAGAAGGCCGGGAGGGCCATGTCAAACAATGCGCGGCCGGCGGGTCCCGTCGTGCTGGTGGTCCTGGATGGCTGGGGCTACCGGGCAGCCCGGGAGGGCAACGCGATCGAGCTCGCGCGGACGCCGGTGTGGCACCGCCTCTGGGAAGGCCGGCCGCGCACATTGCTCGAAGCGAGCGGAAGCGCCGTCGGACTCCCGGCCGGTCAGATGGGCAACAGTGAGGTGGGGCATCTGAATCTTGGTGCCGGACGGGTGGTCACCCAGGACCTGATCCGGATCGACGAGTCGATCGCGAGCGGGGCGTTCTACCGGCTGGATGCCCTCCGCACCCTCGCCGACCACCTGCGCGGCACCGGCGGCACCCTGCACGTGATGGGACTCATCGGCTCCGGCGGGGTGCACGCCATCGACCGTCACCTGACCGCGGTCCTGGAGTTCGCCAAGCGCGCCGACCTGCCCCGCATCGCGGTCCACGGCTTCCTCGACGGCCGCGATTCCCCCCCGACTTCCGGGCTCGGCTTCGTCCGCTCGTTGCTCAGCGAACTCGAAGGTGCGGGCCCCGGACGCGCGGTGCTCGCGACGTTGACCGGCCGTTACTACGCGATGGACCGCGACCAGCGGTGGGAGCGGACGGCGCTCGCCTACGGCGCGATGGTCAACGGACAGGGGAGCGTCGTGGCCGACGCGCTCGCCGGGATCCAGGGCTGCTACGACCGCGGCGTGACCGACGAGTTCATCCAGCCGCTGGTGATCGCGCCCGCCGGCGGAGTCCCGACGGTGCTGCGTGATGGCGACGCCGTCTTCTGCTTCAACTACCGGGCCGACCGGATGCGCCAGATCTGTCACGCCCTGATCGACGATCCTTTCACCGGGTTTCCCGTGCCGGGGCGGCCCAAGGTCTCGATGGCGACGATGACCCAATACGACCGGACCTTGCCGCTGCCCCAGGCCTTCCCGCCCTCCTCGATGGCCCACATCGTCGCCGCGGTCCTGGCCGATGCGGGGCGGAGCCAACTGCGCACCGCCGAGACGGAGAAATACGCCCACGTGACCTACTTCTTCAACGGCGGTTACGAACCACCCTATCCCGGCGAGGAGCGCAGGCTCATCCCGTCGCAGAAGGTGGCCACGTACGACCTGGCGCCGGAGATGAGCGCGGCGGGGATCACCGACACGCTCTGCGCCGCGATCGAAGCGCGCCAGCACGATTTCATCCTCTGCAACTACGCCAACGCCGACATGGTGGGCCACACCGGCGTCGCCCCGGCGATCATCTCCGCCGTCGAAACGGTGGATCGCTGCCTCGCCCGCGTCCTCGCGAGCGCGGAGACGGCGAAGGCCGCCGTCGTCATCACCGCCGACCACGGAAACTGCGAAGTGATGGTCGACCCGATCACCGGCGGCCCGCACACCTCCCACACCACCAACCCGGTGCCGCTGGTGACCGTCGGCGCCGGGACTGGAGCGCTCCGCGCCGGCGGCGCCCTCTGCGATGTCGGTCCGACGCTGCTCTCCCTCCTCTGCCTTGAACAGCCGGTCGAGATGACCGGCCGCGACCTCCGCCAGCCGTGACCTCGATGCGATCATTCCTCCCCGCTCTCGCCGCGCTGGTGCTCGCCGCGCGACCCCTTGCCGCCCAGGTCGGCGTGCCGCCGGACCAGTCGCCCTACCGCGACATCACCCGGCCGAACGCGCTGATCTTCAGCTACGGGCACATCGGCGGTGGCGGCGGCAGCCTCGCCATCGGGCCCCACGATGGCGACGCTTGGACGCTGCGCTACGACGTCCGCCTGAGTGGCCTCCTCGGCGCCCATCTGGGGTTCGGGCACTTTGTCGGCGTACGGGATGCGTACGCGACGGGTCCCAAGGACAGTATCGCCACCCGGCGGACGACCGGGTATCAGCAGTCGGTCACCTTCCTCGGAGCCGGAATCCAGGTGGCCATCACCGGGCCCAAGACCTGGCACCGCCTCGCGCCCTACGTCGACCTGGACTTCGGCGCGGCCATCGGCAATACCCTGGCGGCCGATACCTCGAGCGCCTATCAGTTCGGCACCAAGCTGTACTTCGCCCCCGGCATCGGAGTGCAGTGGTTCCTGACGCCGCGCGTCCGGCTCCGCGGCGATGCGCATCTGCTCTATTGGAAGCTCAAATACCCACCGACCTTTTTTCAGGCGCCCCCCGACGGAGTCACCGCCGCTCCGATCGTCACCGACCCCACCAAGGTGAGTGAGTGGACCGGAACCGGGTGGCTCTCGCTCGGCCTTGCCGTCTCCTTCTGATCACGCCGGGGCCCCAACCGATGCTGCTGCTCACCCGGAGCGTCTCCTTTGCCGCCCGCCACCGGCTCGCCTTCCGTGACCGCCCGGAGGCCGAGAACCGCGCCGCTTTCGGTGCGCTGGCGCTGACACACGGACACACCTACACCTGCCGGGTGACGGTGGAAGGCGCCGCCGCGCCGCGGACGGGAATGGTGATGGACCTCGGCTTGCTCGACCGGATACTGGCCGAGGAGGTGACCGCACGCTTCGACGGGTGCGACCTGAACGAGGCGCTCCCCGCCGCCGCCGCCGGGACGGCACTCCCGGTTTGCGAGGCGATCGCCGCCGACTTGTTCCCGCGGATCTCCGCCCGATTGCCGGCGGGTGTCGCCCTGCAGCGGGTACGCATCGAGGAGGATCCCACGCTCTATGGAGAATGCATCCGAGGGTGAGGCGCGCCCGGCGGGCCGCCGCGGCCGCGGTGCCGAACCGGCGGCGGTGGAAGAGGTCCCCGTCTGGCTGGAGATCAACCATCGCCCCGCGGTGACGTGGATGTGCACCCCCGAGCGGCTGGAGGAGCTCGCCATCGGCTGGCTGCACGGCGAGGGCTACATCGACGCGGCGAATGAGGTGCGACTACGCCCCTGCGCCACCGATCTCGGCTTCTGGGCCGACGTCGCGCCGGCGCGGGTCACCGCCATCGAGTCCTCCGGACGCCGCTCAGTCCTCGCCTCCGGGTGCGGCGCGGTCTCCACCTTCCTGGCCGATCCCGCCGCCATGGAACCCCGTCCGGCGCGCGGTCCCGCCCCGCCGATTGAGCTGCTGCGCGTCCGCTTCAAGGAGCTCTTCGCGCGCGGCGAGCGCTATCAGGAGACCGGCGGAATCCACGCCGCGGCGCTCACCGATGGCATCGCCCTGCTGGAACACGCGGAGGACATCGGCCGCCACAACGCGGTCGACAAGGTCATCGGCGCAGCACTCCTCTCCCGCCGTCCGCTCGCGGGGCTCGGACTCCTGGTGACGGGACGGATCTCCGCCGAGCTCGCGGCGAAGGCCGCCCACGCCGAACTGGCCTGGGCGGCGACGCCGTCGGTTCCGTCGACGATGGCAATCGAGATCGCGCGACGGAGCGGCATGACGGTGGTCGGCCGCGCGGTCAGCGGCACTCCGCAGGTGCAAGGAGCGGTCCCTTGAGCGTCCCCGACGATGTCATGCCGATCGTGCGTGCCGCACGGATCATCGCGGTGGTGGGCTTGAGCCCCAACCCCGAGCGCCCCAGTCACGGTGTCGCGACCTATCTCCAGGGCCAGGGGTATCGGATCATTCCCGTGACGCCGCGCGGCGGCACCATCCTCGGCGAGGCCGCCTTCCCCGACCTGCGTGCGGCGGCGGCCGCGGTGGCCCCGGAGCCCATCGACATCGTCGACATCTTCCGGCGCCCCGAGTACGTGGCCGAGCTGCTCCCCGACTTGCTGGCCATCGGTCCGAAGCTGGTCTGGCTGCAACTCGGCATCCGTGATGACGCCACCGCCGCGCGGCTTGAGGCCGCCGGGATCGCGGTGGTACAGGACCACTGCCTGGCCGTGGAACACACTCTCCGAGCCCGCCGCTGATGCGCCGATCCCTGCTGCTTTCGCTCCTCGTCGCGGTCTTCGTCGGCCGGCCCGGCCCCCTCGCCGGACAAGCCACCTCCGATCGTGCCCGCCTCGCACTCGGCATCGGGATCGGTTACCGCGGCGGGGCGAAGCTCTGGTCGCAGGGAGGACAGCAGATCGAGGCCCCCGCGTCCGTCCCCGACACCGCCGTCATCGCGCGGGAGGTGGCGCCCCAGATCGGCCTCACCTTTACGGGGACCTACTTCCCCTCGGATCATTTCGGTTTTACCGCCGAGGCCGATCTTCTCGGACTCAAGTACGAAGATTCCTGCCACCTCACGTCGAATTCAGGCTCGATCCCGAACGGATTGATCTGCAAGGGTATTCAAGGCGCAATCCACGGGGGCACCGCCGTCACCATGAGCCTCGGCGCGCTCTACCGTCTTTCTCCCAAGGCGTTCCTGTCGCCATACCTCCGGGCCAACGTCGGGGTCACCATCAGCCAGGAGAGTTCCGTCGAGACGATCGGGACCTGGGTCGATCCGAGCGACCCGAATCAGGAGGAGCAGGAATACTTCGTCTTTGGCGATCCGAACCCGGCCAGCATGACCCCCGCGCTCGCGGTGGGCGGGGGATTCACGGCGCTGGCGGGCGCGGGCTCCCAGCTCCGGCTGGAGTTCAGGGACAACATCATCTTCCTGAACCGGGTGACCAGTGCCGTTGCGATCCCGGTCCAGCGCCCGGCGACGGTGCGCCGCGCGGCCCACCTCTTTGCCCTCACCCTCAGTTATGAAGTGGTCCTGGAGCGGAGGCGTGGCCGCCGGTATTGAGAATCCGGCGCAGTGGCACTCCGCAGCCGCTGGCCGCAGATTTCCCTCCCGTGCCCATGCCTCCCATCCCCACCACCCGACCGCCGATCCGCGGCGTCATCCTCGCCGGAGGAGGCGCCACCCGCTTCGGTGGCCGAGCCAAGGGACTGGAATCGATCGGCGGGGAGCGGATACTCGACCGCCTCGCCACCCTGCTGCAGACCGTCACCGGCACGGCGCCGATCCTGGTGGCCAACGCGCCGGACGCCCCCTCCTGGCGCCCCGACCTCCAGACCATCCCCGATGTCCGTCCGGCGGCCGGCGCCCTCGGCGGGCTCCTTACCGCCGTTCTGGCCGCCGCCCCGGCCGCCGCCCTGGTGGTCGCGTGGGATATGCCATTCGTCTCCGCCGGACTGCTCCAGGCCCTCGCGGACCAGCTGGCCGAAGCCGACGCCGCCCTCCCCGAGAGCGCGGGGCGCCGGGGAGTGGAACCGCTCTGCGCGGCCTACGGGCCGGGCTGCGGGGGCCCCATCGCCGCGGCGATCGACCGGGGGGACCTTCGGGCCATCGCCTTCCACTCCGCCGTACGGATCAGTATCCTCCCCCTCGCCGAGGTGCGGCGGCACGGCGACCCGGCACTCCTCTTCTTCAACGTGAACACGGCCGAAGACCTCGCGCGGGCGGAGGCGTTGTGGCAACTCGGATCATCTCGATCGTAGGCCGGAAGGACAGCGGCAAGACGACGCTGCTGGTGGCGCTCGCCGCCGAGTTCAAGCGCCGCAGGCGCCGAGTAATGTCGATCAAGCACGCCACCCATCCCGCCGAGTTCGACCGCCCCGGCACCGACAGCTACCGGCACTTTCACGAAGGCGGCGCCGAGCGCGTCGTGCTCGCGAGCCCGGAAGCGCGCTTCATCGAAGAGCGGAGCCCCGACACCCTCGATCCGGTGGCGCTCACGCGCCGCTATCTCGACGGCGCCGACATCGTGCTGGTCGAAGGATTCAAGGCGGCGCCACTCCCCAAGATCGAGGTCTTCCGCCGCGCCGCCGCCGACACGCCGCTCTACGATGCCGCTCTTCCCGAATCAGACCATTGGGTCGCCATCGTGACCGACGACCGCCAGTTCGAGGCGTCCTGCCGCGTCCTGCGATTCAATGACACGATGTGGATGCAGACGCTGGCCAGCTTGGCGTGGGACAGCGCCAAGGTCATCGGCGGGTGACGGCCGCCGCCGGCCCGCTCTCCGCCCGGGAGGCCGCTCTCCGCATCGTCGCTGAAGTCCGGCGCCAGCCCCCCCTCCGCATCCCGCTCGATGACGCGCTCGGCCTGGTCCTGGCCGAAGACGCGGTGAGCCCCCTCGACATCCCGGCGCATACCAACAGCGCGATGGACGGCTACGCCACCCGGGCCCTCGACGTGCGCGGCGCCAGCGGAGACCGCCCGGTCCGGCTGCGGGTGGTCGAGACGATCCCCGCCGGCCATTTTCCCACCCGCGGAATCGGGCCGGGGGAGTGCGCCCGGATCTTCACCGGCGCGCCGCTGCCCGAAGGCGCCGACGGCGTGATCCGCCAAGAGGACACCGACCTCGGCCGGGACATCGTGGCGATCCGGACCGACCGGGACGCGGGGATCAACTTCCGCCGCGCCGGAGAGGACATCCGCCGAGGAAGCGTGGCGCTTGAGGCGGGGACCGTACTCGGACCGGCCCACCTCGGCGTGCTCGCCTCCCTCGCCATCGCGGCGCCGATGGTGATCCGGCGGCCGCGGGTCGCCATCCTCGGGAGCGGAGACGAGATCGTCGACATCGACCAGCCGGACGAGATCCTGAGCGGCCGGAAGGTGGCGAGCTCGAACAGCCACACCCTGATGGCGCTGGTCAGGGAGGCGGGGGGAGAACCGATCGATCTCGGCATCGCGCGGGATACACCCGAGAGTCTGCGCGCGCATTTCGCCACCGCCGCGGACGCCGATCTGCTCATCACCAGCGCCGGAATCAGCGTCGGCGAGCACGATCACGTCCGGACCGTCCTCGCCGACCTCGGCGGCGAGCTCCGCTTCTGGAAGCTCCGGATGCGGCCCGGCGCCCCGGTCGGCTTCGGGATGGTGCACGGGATCCCCTGGATCGGACTGCCGGGAAATCCGGTGAGCGTGATGGTGACCTTCGAACTCTTCGCGCGTCCCGCCATCCGAAAGATGACCGGCCACGCCCTCCCGTTCCGGCGGAGCGTGCCCGCGCGCGTTACCGAGCCGATCACGCTCGGCCCCAAGCTGCAGCATTTCCTCCGCGCCATCGCCACGCCGAACGGGGCGGAACTCGACGTGCGGCTGACGGGGCCCCAGGGATCGGGAATCCTGACCTCGATGGTCATGGCCAATGCGCTGCTGGTGGTGCCGGAGGGCCAGCACGAGACGCCGGCGGGAGCGGTGCTCCCGGTCATCCGGCTGGACGATCCGGTCTGCGCGGCCGAACCGGCGTTTTAGGCCTCTGGCCTCCCCTCCCTCGCACCTCATACCTTCCACCATGCAGATCGACCTGGGGCACCACTCTCCACTCGTCTGGGGCGGCTTCACGGCGGTCGTCGCCGTGCTGCTCATCCTCGATCTCTTCGTCCTCAATCGCCGTTCGCCGGCCCTCTCGCTCGGCCGAGCCGCGCGGTGGTGCGGCGGCCTGGTGGCGCTGGCGCTCCTCTTCGGACTCTTTTTACTCCGGCAGGAGGGGCAGCAGTCGATGCTCGAGTATTACGCCGGGTATCTCATCGAGCTGAGCCTGAGCGTCGACAACCTCTTCGTCTTCATCCTGCTCTTTCAATACTTTGCCGTCCCCGCTGCCCTCCAGCCCAAGGTCCTCAAGTGGGGGATCCTGGGCGCGCTGATCCTCCGGGCCATCATGATCTTGGGCGGCGCCCTGTTGTTGCAGCGGTTCGCCTGGATCACCTGGGTCTTCGGCGCGATCCTGATTTTCACCGGCTGGAAGATGCTGACCCAGGAGGGGACGCAGGTCGATCCGGAGAAGAACCCCATCCTCCGTCTGGCGCGACGGATACTCCCCGTCGGCGACGCCTACGAGGGTGACCGGTTCGTCGTCCGCGGCGCCCGGAGCTGGCATGTGACGCCGCTCCTCCTGGTGCTCCTCACCATCGAGTGGACCGACCTCGTCTTCGCGATCGACAGCATCCCGGCGGTCTTCGCCGTCACCCGCGACCCCTTCATCGTCTACAGCTCGAACGTCTTCGCCATCCTGGGGCTCCGCGCGCTCTTCTTCCTGATCGCGGGATTGATGGATCGCTTCCGGCATCTCAAGGCGGGCGTGGCGCTGATCCTCCTCTTCGTCGGCCTCAAGATGGCCGCCGCCAACTTCGTGCACGTGCCGATCGGCCTCTCGCTCGGCATCATCGTCGCCACGCTCGCGGGGGCGATGCTCCTCTCGCTCCGCCCGGCCGCCACCAGGAAGGGCTGATGGTGCACCTGCCCCGCCCCTTCCTGGCCCGGCTCGGCCTCGACCGCCCGGAGCTCCGCGCCTGGGCGATGTACGACTGGGCATTCGCGGCGATGATCACCACGATCACGACGGCGGTCTTCCCGATCTACTTTGTGAAGGTGGCCGCGGGCGACTTCGCCGGCCCCGGCGCCACGGCGCGGCTCGCGTGGGTCAGCAGCCTGGCCCTCGCGGTCACGGCGCTGGTCTCTCCCTTCCTGGGCGCGATGGCCGACCAGATGCCGATCAAGAAGAAGGGGCTGGCGGCGGGGATGCTGCTCGGTGTCGTGGCCTGCGCCGGGATGTGGTGGATCGAGCGGGGCGACTTCACCCTCGCCTCCTGGCTCTTCGCACTGGTCCTGGTCGGCGGCACCGCCAGCTTCGTCTTTTACGAGGCGCTGCTTCCGCATCTCGCGCACGTCGACGAGATCGACCGCGTCTCCACCGCCGGCTACGCGCTCGGCTACGTGGGCGGGGGCACACTGCTCGCGCTGAACCTCGCGTGGATCTTGAAGCCGGCGCTCTTCGGCCTGCCGAGCGGCCCGGGGCTCTCCCCCTCGCAGACGACCCTCCCCACCCGGCTCGCCTTCGTGTCGGTCGCGGTCTGGTGGCTCTGCTTCTCGATCATCTCACTCCGCGGGATGCCAGAGCCGAAGGTGGCGCGGGCCCACGCCACGACCAGTGCGGCGCTGCGAGCGGCCTTCCGCCAACTGGGCCAGACTGCCCGGCTGCTCCGGAGCTATCCCCAGGCGGCGCTCCTCCTCGCCGCGTTTCTCATCTACAACGACGGGATCCAGACCATCATCAAGATGGCGACCGCCTATGGCACCGAGATCGGGATCGGCCAGAGCGCCCTGATCGGCTCGATCCTGCTGGTGCAGTTCGTGGGAATCCCCTGCGCCTTCCTCTTCGGGGCGCTGGCGGGCCGGATCGGGACCAAGCGCGCGATCCTCCTCGGCCTCGGCGTCTACGCGGTGATTTCAATCTTTGCCTACCAGATGCGGACCGGGGTCCACTTCCTGATCCTGGCGCTCCTCGTAGGGACGGTACAAGGGGGGACCCAGGCGCTCTCACGGTCGCTCTTCGCGACCCTGATCCCGCCGGCGCGCTCAGGAGAATTCTTCGGGCTCTTCAGCGTCTTCGAGAAGGTGGCGGGGATCTTCGGGCCGCTCTTCTTCGCGGCCGCGATCTGGCTCTCCGGATCGAGCCGGAGCGCGATCCTCAGCGTGATCCTCTTCTTCGTGGCGGGCGGGGCGTTGTTGTTGCGGGTGGATGTCGATGCGGGACGGCGGCGGGCCCGGGAAATCTCACCGGAGTAAGGGGCGCGTCAGGGCAGCAAGTCGGTGTCCACGATGGCGTGGAACTCCGCGCTGCTCGGACGCAGGCCGCTGTGCTGATCGGGACCGACGACGCGGTTGCGCCCCATCTGTTTGGCGGCAAAGAGGCGGGTATCGGCCCGGCCCAGGAGCTGGTCCACGTCGAGGCCGTCTTCGGGGGCACTCGCGATGCCGGCGCTCAGCGTCACCGCGCGATGGAGCGATTTCCGGGGCAGGTCGATCGTCATCGCTTCGACGTATGCCCGGATGGCCTCGAGCTTCCGGACCGCCGCCTCGGGCGGAGTCTCCGGCAGGATGAGGACGATCTCCTCGCCGCCGTAGCGGGCCACGACGTCGGTCTGGCGCAACGCCTCGCGGATGGCCTGCGCCACCCGCTGCAGCGCGATGTCCCCGGCGCTGTGCCCGAAGCTGTCGTTGAACTGTTTGAACCGGTCGACATCGATCATCGCCACCGAAAGCACCCGGCGGTGCCGCCGCGCCCGCACCACTTCTTCCCTGATCCGCTCGTCGAAGTAGCCCCGGTTGTGCAGCCCCGTGAGATAATCGTTGGTGGAGAGCTCGTGGAGGCGGCGGGCCCGGCGCACGGTGGCGATCGCGAGCAGGGCGGCGATGAAGAGGAGGATCTCCCGCGCGATCTGCACGCTCCAGCTGAACGATCCGTAGGACGAATTGGCGAAGCGCCCGGCAAAGAGATCGAAGTGCAAAGCGGACCATGCCACCACGCCGGCGTATTCGAGCATCGCGAGCCCGCCGGCCAGAATGCAGACCCTGAGATCGTAGCGCAGGCAGGTCATCGCGATCGCGAGGAAATACACCTCGAAAATGATCCGGCTGTTGACGGCGACTTCGGGGACACCGGTCAAGGCGAAGAAGAGGAGCGCCGCGCTGACAATGGTGATGTCGATCCCGCTGGTCGCGAAGGCGAGCCAGGGACGGGCGAGTTCGCGGCGGACCAGCACGAACAGCGCGATGGCGAGGAGGATGGCCACCCCGCAGATGGTGACACCGACCCGGTTCTCGGACCAGGGATCACCGGTCGCCATGTTGATCACCGGGATGACGCAGAGGAGCGCCGTCACGATGAGACGGATCTTGGCCGACAGGAACTCGCCCCCGGCGCTCACGTTCAAGAGCACACCGGTCGGCTGATCCCAGAGCCAGCTCCACAGGCGCCGAGGGGTCGCTCTTACGCTGGTCTCAGTGATGGCGGGCATTCCGATATAACGGGTGGCTGACGGGTCTCCGGCCGGAGGCCCGCCACTGCCCTAATTTGCAAGATGTTCAGGCGGAGCGCAACGGCAAACCCACTAGAAAGACGCGAAAGAGCCTTAAGGCCGCGAATGCTGATGCGTTCTCAGGACGACCCGCGCCTGAAGGGGAGATCCTTCGAACGCTGGAAGTGGTTTCAAAAGCGCACCACGGAGGCACGGAGATCACGGAGAAAGCACGGAGGACAACGGTGAGGTGGGCGGCCGGGAAAGTTCCGCGATGGTGCGCGGGCCTTGGTCGGTCTTGCCAGACAGACTTGTGGTTCTCCGTGACCCTCCCTGTCCTCCGTGCCTCCGTGGTCCGTGGTTCTCGCAGTGGTTTGAAAACCTGTTCCCGGCCATTCGAGAGGCCGCAAATCCAGCCTTCCAGGGGCACCTCGGGCAGGTTTTGAAACGACTTCTGGCGCGTTCTCAGGATGACTTGGGCCTGAACGGGAGATCCTTCGAACGCTGGCGCGTTCTCAGGATGACATCGGCCTGAACGGCGGGGAGATCCCTCTGACGCTGGCGCGTCCTCGGGATGACATCGGCCTGAACGGCCGATGTCACATCAGCCGGTACTTGGGGCCGCTCCCCCCCTCACGCGGGGTCCAGCGGGGCCCCAGCACATCGGTCGCCTTGCAATCGATGCAGTTGGGGGCATTTACCCGGAGCGTATCTCCCACCCGTTCGTAGACCCCCGCCGGGCAGAGGTGACTGTAGAACTCCGCCTCCGCTCCAGTCACCTCCTTGCCCACGATCAGGTGCAGTGGAATCGTATCCCGCGTCGCATTCCCCGACTTGAAGACGGCGTCGAGCTTGCTGAAGGTGAACGCGCCATCCGGCACAAATCCCGGCGCCGCCGCCACCTCCTTCTCCGACTCGGCGTCGGCGTGCATCGCGATCCGTCCGCCGGGGAAACGTCCCCGTGTCACGGTCATCAGCCCCGCCTTGGCCGCGCCTATCAGGAAGCCGTCCTTGAAGGCGAGACGCATGTTGCGGGTCCGCTTCATATCGTGGACGACGTAGCTCTCGGTCACCATCCTGTCGTACGCGCCGAGCGCGGCGGCCGACATGTCGCCCTTCTGGAGTGCCGCGAACGTGGCCCGGGCGGCGTACATCCCCGTCTGCATCGCGTAGTGCACTCCCTTGAGCGAGGGCACATCCACGAAACCGACGCAGTCCCCCGCCATCAGGAGCCCATCGCCGGAGAACCGCTCGGGGAGGGCGTAGTACCCTCCTTCCGGAATGGTCTTGGCGCCCCACTCCAGCAGCTGGCCGCCAGCAAGGATCCCGCGGAAGAGCGGATGCTCTTTCATCCGCTGCAGCAGGACGTGCACGTCGAGCGAGCTCTTCTGATAGTCAAGCCCGACTACCAGACCGAGTGAGATCTGATCCGCGCCCTGGGGATAGCACCAGCTTCCACCGAAGGCATCGGACGGCAGCGGCCACCCCATCGTGTGAATGATCCGGTCGAGCGGGCGGGGAACCTGCCAGACCTCCTTGACGCCGAGGGCGAAGATCTGCGGATTGGGCGAAGCGACCCGCTGCCAGGCGCGCCACGCCTGCGCCAGCGGCCCCCGAGTCCCCTCGGTCAGAATGATCACCTTCGCGGTGAGATCGGTCGGCCCCTGGTAATGAGCGGTCGGCTTCCCTTCCCGGTCGAGCCCCGACGGCGTCGTCCGCACTCCCTTCACCACCGGGCCCTCGACCAGCAGCGCATCGACCGGGAAGCCGGTGAAGACGTTGACGCCAAACTCTTCCGCCTTGGCGCCGAGCCAGCGGACCACTTCACAGAGCGAAGCGGAATAATTCCCGCTGTTGTGCATCGTCGGAGGGGTCGGGATCCGGAGCGCCTTTCCCGCAGTCATATAGTAGACCGCTTCGGCGTCCACCTTCTGCTTGAAGGGAAAGTCGGCGTCGGTGAGATCGGGAAAGAGCTCGCGGAAAGCGCGAGGATTGATCACGGCGCCGGAGAGGTTGTGTTCGCCGAGGCCGCTGGCCTTCTCCAGCACGCCGATCTGCAGATCCGGCATCCCCCCGTCCCGGGCGAGCCGCGCCAGTTCGATCGCC